>JAOUIC010000004.1 GCA_029884275.1 Gemmatimonadota bacterium
ACCGACTCGGTGGTGGTCGACGCGCGGGTCATCAACGACGTGATGACGACCGAGGACGGGCGTTTCGGCGTGCTGACCCGGGAGGGGGCGTCGAGCCGGAAGAACGGCATCGTGGTCCTCTCCTTCGAGGACCCCGCCCACCCCAAGGTCATCGCCGAATACACCGAGACGGTGTCCGGCGGCGTGCACTCCACCTACATCTCCCAGGGGTATGTGTACCTGACCGACGACGCCACCGGCTCGCTCCGGGTCATCGATCTCCGGGATCCGTACCATCCCCGCGAGGTGGCGCGGTGGGAGACGCCGCGGCTGGCTGCGGGCCGGATGCTGCATGACGTCGACGTCCGCGACGGGCTGGCCTACCTGTCCTACTGGAATGATGGTCTCGTGATCCTCGACGTGGGCAACGGGATGAAGGGCGGGAGTCCGGAGAATCCCCAGCTGGTGTCCCAGCACAAGTACGATCTGGATGCACTGTACCGCGACGTGGAGGCGGTGGGTGGCCCCGGCTTCATCCGCGGGACCCACACCGCCTGGCGCGCAGGAAAGTACGTCTTCGTGGGTGACGAGGTCTTCTCGGCGCGGCCGCGGCCCACCGAAGGGGGAACCGTCCTGGGGTTGGGTCGCGCCTACGGCCGGCTGCACGTCGTTGATGTCTCGGACGTTGCCAGGCCGAAGACGGTTGCCTGGTACGAGCCCCGGGATGGCGGCACCCACAACGTCTGGGTCGCGGGCGACACGCTCTATCTGGGGGATTACCAGGGGGGACTGCGGGTGCTCGACGTGTCGGGCGAGATGCGCGGGGACCTGCTCCGCCAGGGCCGGGAGATCGCCCATGTGGTGACCGGGGACACGCAGGGCGTGCAGCCGAATTTTTCGAATGCCTGGGGCGCGATCTATCGTGACGGGTACGTGTACGTGCCCGACATGAACTCGGGGCTCTGGATCGTGCAGGTGGACCCGAAGTCGGAGTTGACCCCGTAGCCTGGTGATGTCGCGCTGGTGCCCCACTCCAAGCCGCAACGCGGCCTCACCGAGGGCGGGGAGGGGCGCGGCCCAGGGACCCCCTCCCGGCCCTCAATAGGGCCGCGCCGACATCCCGGGGTTGTCGCAGCGCGCCGCCCCGGACCCCCTCCCCGCACCGCCTACCCCCGGGCCCCACACGGCCCTAGATTTGCGGCGCCTATGACCGTGCCGCAGACCCTCACTGTCCGGACCTTCGCCGACCGAGCCGACGCGCTGGCGCATTTCTTCCAGCGCGCCGGCGAAGCGCCTCGCCTGGTCGCGTTCGACGACGCCCTCGGATGCCCCATGGAGATCGCGCTCGCCGCCCTGGAATGGACCCGGGCGACGGGGGTCTTGCCGGATGACGACGTCCTCCACGCGGCGCGCCTCACCAGCGAGACCGCCGCGGCGGTGATCGAGCGCCGGATCGAGGGGCAGCGGCAGTTCATCTACCTCGGCCCCCGACTCGACGCCCCCCCGATGGATGTGTTCGAGGGGCGCGTGCTGTTCGATGAACCGGGGGTCAAGGCGCTGGAGTTCAGCCAGCGGGCCCATGCCATTGCCCACTTTCTCCGCGCTACTGGCGGGACCGGGGCGCTGCTGGCCCTGCTGGGCCGCCGCGGACCGGAGGTCCGGCACATGCGCCGCTGGCTCGGGTCCATCCTCGGCGAGCTCGATCGCTCCCGAGCGTTGGTGGGCGGCTGGTTCGCCGCATCCTCAGCGGGGTGCCTCCTCGGTGCGACCGATGGAGAGCCCGACTACCGCTACATCGAAGTAGGGATCGAATCGTGAAGGTACCGCAGTTGATCGCGCTCGCGGCCACGCTCGCGGGCGCGGTGCCCGTCAGGGCCCAGATGGTCGTCCAGCCCGAACCCAAGCTGGACTCGACCCAGCAGGTCATTCACAGCATCCTCTACAGCCTGCGCGACAGCCTCCAGTATGTCGACGCGGCCTCGGCCCGGCTTGCCCGCGACCGCGACATGACCAGCGACGCCGTGCTTCGCTCCCGCGCGCTCACGATGGCGGAACGGTGCGAGAGCGTGGTCCGGGTCACGGCCGAGGTCAAGGAAGTGGTGATCCGCTCGGCCCGTCCCGATCCCGATCCCAAAGGTGACCGGCCATTCTACCTTGGCGCGGTGGACACGCTGCGCCGCCGGATGCAGGACTGCGCGGCGGAGTTTACCCGCCTGGCGAAACCGGAGTCGGCTCAGGAACTGCGCGATTACGGGATCGGCAAAGGCCAGCGGGTCCAGGATGCCATCCGCACCTACCATCCCCAGATCACCCGCTATTTCCACTCCGCCACCGGGCGTCGCTATCAGCCGTACCTGCGCGGGGCTGGCGCAACGCCGACCGGGAATTGAGTTACAACTCGGTGGTGTGGTGTGGATACACATCTCCACATCCTGTGGAGAGGCGTCCTACCCTCTGAAAACACTGGTAGTTAGTTGTCCACATCGATCAACTACCCAACGGCGTAACCCGAAGAAACACAGGCGCTTGCGGCATTCTTCAGCGACTCTATCTTGGAGTCAACCGTTGTGGGCACACGTGGCAGAACCCCTTGTTCTGCAGGCGGGCCGCAGCGAGTTCAGGCGGGAATTCGGGGGAGACTGCCGATGTCGGCAAGGGCACAGGCAGCCAATGAACCCGGTGATCGCCCCGGCCTGAACAGGTGAAGCCAGTCGCGTGCTTCACTCGCCCCGATCTGGCGCCTCGGGACGCCGTGCGGGAGGTCGGTCCGCGACCCGACATGACCCGCAGCGCTGACGTTGATGAACCAGGTGGGATGGCCATCCGGCCTGGGGATCATCGCTTGTGGCCCGCCGCATCCCACCAAGTGCGTACCAGCGCTCGGCGATGCGCGGAGGAGAACGGCGGCGCCAAGCCCCGCCCGCAATCGATCAGCGTGAGAGACGGCCGCCGAGCCCCGAGTTCGGCGGCCGTTTCGCGCTTGCGGCGCGGCCAATTGACGACGCCTCTCGCCCCCGGTAGGCTCCATCCATGATGCAGCCCCCGGCCCTCGCCTCGACCCTGCTCGCCACCCTCGATCCCGCGGTGTCCGGCGCCTCCTTCTGCGTCCCTGGCTTCTGCCCGTCCGCCGTGACTTCCGGACCACCGTCGGGGCTGATGTTCCTGGCCGTGGGCCTGGTCGCGGCCGGCATGCACGGGCTCCTCCGCCGTCGGTCCCAGCGGCGTTAGCCGCGTCCCCAGTCGGACCCGCTCCGCCAGGCCCGCCGCCGGTCGATCTGCCAGATCGGGCGGCTGCTCACCACGCCACCCTCCGGGAAGTTCTCCGGGTCACGGAGCGCGTCGTCCATGCTGGCGGCCTTGGCGCTGGCGTTGTCGGCGTAGTGGAGAATCTCCGCCTCCAGCGTCATCGGCGTGACCGGGGCTCCGAACTCCAGCTTGCCGTGGTGGGAGAGAATCAGGTGGTGCAGCTCGAGCAGTTCATCCTGCGTGCAGGGCGGCTGGGGGGCCTGGTGGAACCGCCGGTCGAGCATCATGGCGCCGAGCACCACATGGCCGGCGACGGATCCCGCGACGGTCACCTCGAACGCCCCCTCCCAGCGGTAACTCTCCAGCTTGCCGACGTCGTGGAGCAGCACGCCGGCGAGCACGAGGTCCGGGTCGGCGTGGGGGAACAGCTTGGCCGTGGCGAGCGCGATATGGGCCACCTCGCAGGTGTGCTTCAGCAGGCCTCCGAGTGCGGCATGGTGGCCGGCGGTACTCGCCGGGCATTCACTGTAGCGGGCACGGAATGCCGGGTCGTCGTAGAACAGGCCCAGTGTGGCGGCAAGTCGCGGCCCCCTGATGCCGGCCCGCCAGCGGTCCACGGCCGTCCAGTAGCGGTCCACGTCGCCGACTGACGGCATGAGCTCGCGCCAGTTCACTTCGTCGCGCGGGAGGACCCGGATCGAGTCCACGGCGAGCTGGCGGCGGTCCCGGTAGCTCGCCACCGTACCGATGACCTGGACCACGCGCCCCTTGCCGACCCCCGCGATCCGTGGCGCATCGGAGGCCCAGAAGGGCGCGGTCTGGATGCGGCCGGTCGCGTTGCCCAGCGTGAGGATGGTGTGCGGGTTGTCCCCGCCCCTGGCTTCCACGTCCATGATCAGGAAGGGATCCTGGACCCGCGCGCCCAGCGGGAGATCGGGCAGAACGGGATGGCTCATACATTGGCCTCCATTTCCACTCAAACTTAGGGCCGGGGGCCGACAGTGTCAGGGCGGGCGGGGAGAACGTCCCCCCTGTGAGGCCGGGCGCGGTGCCCTGACCCCCCCGGCGACCGGGGACTCGCCGCAGCACGAGGTGTACTGGCCGCCACGCCGGCGGCCAGGCCGCAGGAGGGAAACCATGAAAGCCTCGCATGTCCTGATCCTCGATCCCGATGGGGAACGCCGGGAGGAGCTGGTCTCGACGTTCCGCAACGGCGGTCACCTGCCGGTGCCCTACAGTGATCCCGCCGATGCAGCGCGGGCGCTCGCCGTCCCGGGACTCGAGTTGGCGGTGCTGGCGCTCGACATCCCCGGACTGGACCAGACGCTGCTGCGGCAGGCCGTCGCTCCCGCCGAGCCGGCGTTGCCCGAGCCGCTGCACGATGTCGAGCGCCGGCATATCGCGCGGGTGCTGGCCTACACGCATGGCAACAAGCGCCGTGCGGCCCACCTGCTTGGTATCGCCCGCTCCACCCTGCTGGCGAAGGTTCGCAAGTACGGGCTGGGCAACGGGTCCGGCGACTAGCCCCGATTCAGAACACGCGTACCCGGCCGTAGCGCGAGACCACCACCTGCCGCCGTGCGCCGCCCCGGCTCGCCAGGTAGGTGCCGTTGGCGGCGCCGAGCGGAATTCCGTTGGGACCGAAGACCACCCGCCGCGGGAGTCCGGTCAGCGAGACCCGATGACTTGCCGGGCCGATCCCCCTCCATCGGACTACCGTGTCCGCGGGCGATTCCACCGCCTGGACCACGACCGAGTCGGCCCAGAGGGACAGCACGATCACCCGGCTCTCGGAGGCGGCGATCATCCGCGCTCGGGCATGGGCCGAGACCAGGACCGCCGCGGCGCCATCGGTGGAGAGCCGGTCGCGCAGGGCGGCGCCGGCCGGCAACGCCATGGCCAGCAGAAGACCGCAGATCACCAGGACGATGGCGAGTTCGAGCAGTGTGGTTCCGCGCCGCATGTGCGACGATAGGAAGCCGCCGCGGCCCGCACAGTACCTTCGCAACGCGAACCGGCGCCGATTGTCGCGGCGGGCCGGGCTTGCCGTCCTCCCGTCGGGGCGTCATACTAGCGGCGGACCACCGCCTCTTGCCCGTGACTATCGCCCTGACGACCAGCGCCGATCCGCTCGCCACATTGCGCCAGTACGCCTCGCTCGCCCCATGGAGCCTGCGCGACCTGTCGGCGCTGGCGGGAGCCATTCTCGAGGCGTCCTCGGTCTTTCCGGTCAACGCCGCCGCCAGCGCCCGCCCCAGCGAGCGAACCATCCGGTTCTATGTCACCCGCAAGCTGGTCAGCCCACCGGAAGGACGCGGGACGGCCGCGACCTACGGATACCGTCACCTGCTTCAGGTCCTCGCCATCAAGCTGCAGCAGATGGAAGGCGTCACGCTCGAGGCGCTCGCGAGCGACCTCAGCCCGCTGACCGGCGACGTCGTCGAACGCAGGGTGGCAGGGTCGCTCGGCAGCCGCCTGCCGCCGCCGGAGCAGCTGCCTCTGGCTCAACCGGCCGGCGCCCCGCGCGGCAAGGTGGGGCGCGCGATGCAGGCGTGGGGATCGGGCCCGGGGGCGTCACGCCGCGGTCGCGGGCAGATGGTGCGGCGGGTGGCGCTCGGCCCGGGGGCCGAGCTGATGCTTGACGAGCACCATCCGTTGTTCGACGCGCTCGACGACGAGGCCATCGTGGAGGCGTTGAAGCAGGCCCTCGAGGCGGCCGAGTAGGCCGCCCGCGTGGACCCGTGGCTGGTTCTCGCGCTGCCGGTGACCCTGGCGCTCGTCGGGGTCGCCGGCCTGCGATTGAGCCGGGCGGCGGTCCGCCGCCAGTTCCGTCACCGGGCCCGACACCTCCTGTTCCAGTTTCGCGCGCGCGTCGACCGCTACAAGCTGGTCGAGCGCGACCGGATCCGCGAAGCCCTCCTGCAGGACCCGGTCATTCTCGCCGCGATCAGTCGGCACGCAGAGCAGGCCGGCACCGGCGAGGCCGAGGTGCGGGTGAAGGTCAACCAGTACGTGGACGAAATCGTCCCGTTCTTCAACGTCCTGTCGTACTACCAGCTCGGCTACAACCTCTCGCGGCTCACCATCAACCTGCTGTACAAGGCGACCATCGAGTACCGGGACCAGGCGGGGCTCGAGCGGATTCCCCGCCGCGACGTCGTCGTGTACCTGATGAACCACCGCAGCAACGCCGACTACGTGGTGGTGGCCTATGTGCTCGCGCGGGTGGTGAGCATCAGCTATGCGGTGGGTGAGTGGGCGCGCACCTGGCCGCTGGAGTTCGTGTTCAAGAGCTTCGGGTCCTACTTCATCAGGCGGCAGTACCGCGAGGCGCTGTACCACACGGTGCTGGAACGGTATGTCCAGCTCATCACCCTCAACGGCGTGACCCAGGGGATCTTCCCCGAGGGGGGGCTCACCCGCGACGGCGCGCTCCGGCCGGTGAAGATCGGGCTGCTCGACTATATCGTCCGGACGCTGGAGGAGCCCGGGTTCGATCGTGACATCTGGCTGGTGCCGGTGGGCATCAACTATGACCGGGTGCTGGAGGACCGCACACTCATCCGGGAGCGCATCATCGGCGGGGAGCGGCCCTCCCGCCTGCGGCAGCTCGCCGGAGTCGCGTCCTACGTCGGCCGCAACCTGTTCCGGCTCCTGACCGGCCAGCTCAAGCGCTACGGGAGGGTGGCGGTGGCGTTCGGCACGCCGCTCTCGGTGCGGGGGTGGCTGGCGGCCCAGCCGGCCGGCCTGCTCGCGCTTCCCAAGCCGGAACGGCTGCCCCACATTCAGCGCCTGGCGGAACTCGCGCTGGAGCGGATCGGCGCGGTGATTCCCGTGACGCCGGTGCCGCTCGCCGCGGCGGCGCTGCTGTCCTTCGGCAGCAGCGTGATCCCGCGGTCACGGGTGCTGGACCGGATGGACGAACTCCGGGATCAGCTGGCCGAGGGCGATGCGAAGCTGGTCCGGGGCGAGCTGCCGCTATCGGAGGTGTGGGACCGCGCGTGGCGGATGCTCTCGATGCGGCGGCTGGTGGTGCGGCAGGGGGACGACCTGGTGATTCTGCCACGCGAGCGTCCCCTGCTCGAGTACTACGCCAACTCCATCCGCCACCTGCTGCCGGAGGAGGCCCGCATCGCCTGGTCGCCGGCGGCTGAGCCCGACACGACCCTGCCACGGCTCGCGACCCGGCAGGAGATGGACATCATGACCCGCGATCACCTGGTGCCGCCGCGGCGACCGGCCGGCCCCGCCACCTGACGAGGCTCATGCGACTCCTGCTGCTCTCCAATTCCCGCAACCCCGGCCGGGAGTACCTCGAGCACGCCCGGGACCACCTGCGTGAGTTCCTGGGCCCGGCGCCGCGCCGCCTGGCGTTCGTGCCCTACGCGGCAGTGACGTTCTCGTGGAACGAATACGCCGAACGGGTGCGAGCCGCTCTTGGGCCCCTGGGCCACATCGTCGAGTCGGTCCACGAGGACGAACCGACCGACGTGCTGCGTCACGCGGACGGCATCGTGGTCGGCGGCGGCAACACCTTTCGCCTGCTGGAGCAGCTGGAACGGGCCGATCTCCTGACCCGGATCCGGGTGAGGGTGCAGGACGGCCTGCCTTACGTCGGCTGGAGCGCCGGCGCAAACCTGGCCTGTCCCACCATCCGGACCACCAACGACATGCCCATCATCCAGCCCGGGTCCTTCACCGCGCTGGGGCTGGTCCCGTTCCAGATCAATCCCCACTACACCAGCGCGACCCTGCCCGATCACGGGGGCGAGTCCCGGGATGACCGGATCGTCGAGTTTCTGGCGCTGAACCCGAAGCTCACCGTGGCGGGACTTCGCGAGGGCAGCCTGCTCAGGGTCGAGGGCGAGCGGGTCACGCTGCTCGGGCCGCACGCGATGCGGGTCTTCCGTGCGGGATCGTCACCGGCCGAGGTGCGGCCCGGCGCGCTGACGATGGAGCTGCACAGGCCATGACGGGCCGGCTCCGTCGGCCGCGGGCCAACGACGTCAAGGGAGTGTGAGAGAATGGCCACCGACCACCACGGTGCACCCCGGTACACTGCCGATGAGGCACTGACCCGGCTCCGGGAGGGTAACGCGCGGTTCCTCCGGGGCGAGGCACGGTTCCCGACGGTACAGAAGGAGGTGCTGGCTGAGCTGGTGAGGGGGCAGGAACCTTACGTCACCATTCTGGGATGCAGCGACAGCCGGGTGCCGCCGGAACTGGTGTTCGACGCCGGCTTCGGGGAGCTGTTCGTGGTGCGGGTCGCGGGCAACGTCCTCGGCCCCTCGATCCTGGGGACCCTGCAATACGCCGGCGCCCACCTGCACACGCCGCTGTTCGTCGTGCTGGGACACGAGGGGTGCGGCGCGGTTCAGGCCGCGCTCGCGGCGAAATTCGAGGGCGCCAGGCATAAGGCCCGGATCGAGGTGCTGCTGGAGAACATCCTGCCGTCGCTGGAGGGCCTGGATGGAACCGCGCCTCCGGACGTCCTGCTCCGGAGCGCGGTGGAAGCCAACGTGCGCGGGACGATCCGCACCCTGTTGGAGACCCCCGAGGCGAAGGCCCGGGCGGCCGAGGGTGTGATGAAGCTGGTCGGCGCGGTCTACGAACTGGAAACGGGCCGGGTGCGCTTCCTGGAGTGATCAGGCGGCGCGGGGAACCTCGGGGTGTTTCTGAAACCCCTGGCGCGCGAACTTCTCCCAGCCGCTCTTGCCGCGCCACGCGTCGTACAGGCCCCGCATGCGCCAGTAGAGCGTCAGCGGCCGCCAGAAGAAGTTTTCCATCACCGCGTACCCCAGCAGGATGAGCACGTCACGCTTGCGGCTGAACGGCAGCAGGCCGCGCTGCAGCCGGTCGGCGAGGCCGTACTGGAAGCGCCAGGCACCGACCAGCACCGCGAAGACGTTGACCAGCGTGCCCCACCCCAGCGAGGCCAGCAGGAAGGCGACGGCATACTGCTCGTTGAGCACCGGAATGTCGAACAGCTGTTCCACCGCGAAGAACGTCGCCACCATGAGGTAGCCCAGCACCTCGATGATCACGCCGTAGTACTCGAACAGCCAGAACGTCGGCAGGGCGAACCAGCCGATCCGGCCGTACTTGGGGCGGAACAGCATTTCACGGTGGTAGATCAGCGACTCCCGCAGTCCGCGGAACCACCGTCCCCGCTGCTTGCGGAGCGACTCGAGCTTTTCCGGCACCTCGGTCCAGGCGACGGGATGCGGCAGGAAGGCCACCCGGCGGGGGCGGAGCTTGTCCCTGACGAAGCGGTGCAGCCGCACGATGATCTCCATGTCCTCGCAGACGGTGCCCGCACTCTCCCCCACATACTCCTTCACGACCCGGTGGTCCACCAGTGGCGTCAGGTACCCGCCGGCCCGGATCACGGTCTCCTTCTCGAAGACGGCGAACACGCCGGAGAGGATGAGGATCGCGTCGAGGCGGTCGAGCCCGGTGCGGCCGGTGGTGAAGGAACGCAGGTACTCGACCATCTGGAAGCGGGCCCACGGGTGGGACGGCAGCCCGATGTTCACGACCTTGCCGGCCCGGATGGTGCAGCCGTTGGCGATGGCGACCTGGCCGCCCACCGCGACGATCCGCGGGTCCTCCAGCACCATCCGCATCAGCTCCTTGAGGGCCCGGTGGTCCAGGATGCTGTCGGCGTCGAGGCTCACGAAATAGGGCGCGTTCGAGGCGTTGATGCCCGCGTTGAGGGCGTCGGCCTTGCCGGCGTTCTCCTTGTCGATGACGACCAGCTGGGTGATGTTGCGCGGCAGCGGGATTGTGGCCTGGTACATCGCGCGGACCCGGGCAGTCCCGATGGCCTCGCGGTAGGGCAGGTCGGTGCGCCGGAGGCGGAAGGCGTGCTTCAGCACCTCGAGGGTCTGGTCGCTGGAGCCATCGTTGACCACCACCACCTCGAAGCGGGGGTAGTCGCACTGCACCAGGTTGGTGACGCTGTCCACGATCGTCACCTCCTCGTTGAAGGCCGGCACGATCATGGTGAGCGGCTTGGTGTAGTCGCTCTCGTCGATCAGGTCGAGGTCCTCCACGAAGTGGCCCGCCACGCGCCGCCGCACCTGCCGGACCGACAGCGCGATGAGGGTCATCATGTAGGTGTTGTAGAGGATGAAGTAGCCCAGGAACAGGGGCTGCGTCACCAGGCCGATCGTGGTCGTGACGGCGAGGATGGTCTCGCCGATCATGCGGGCGGATCCTCGGCGTCGCCCCCGGGCCAGGCGACCAGCATGCGGCCGACCCGGTCGCGGATGGCCGGATTGGGGTCGGACCGGGTCGCAGTGTACGCGCTGGCATCCCCGAGGACGGCCAGCGCCAGGGCCACGGGGAGACGGCGCGCCGGATCGGGTTCGGTGCGGACGGACTCGCGGAGCTTGTCGACCGGGACGCACTGACGGATGGCGGTGGCGGCGGCGGCCCGCGAGAGCGCGAGGCCGGGAGGCGGTTCTCCCCACTCCCCCCGGAGCACCCGGCAGGCGAACAGGGCGGCGCGCACCATCTCATCCGGATCGAGGGCCAGGGGATCGAGCGCTCGGCTGTCGGGTGCGGGGAGATGCGCCCGGGCGATGACCTGCCGGACGCCGGGGTCGGGATCGCCCAGCATCGCGGCCAGCCGGTCGAAGCGGCTCCCGGCGGCCCAGGCCTCGGCCGCGGCTCGGCGCACCTCGGGTGCGGGATCCCCCGCCACCAGGTCGAGCGCCTGCTCGTCAATGAGGTCGGGTCGTGCGGCATAGAGGCGGGCCACCGCCGCACGAATGCCGGGAACGTCGCCTCGCGCGAGGATGCCGAGCACCCGGGGCAACTCGGGATGATTGACGTAGCGCGCCACCTGGAGGAGGTGCATCCCCTCCTGGCCGCTGTCGTCCATCGCCATCACCATGTCCATGAAGGCGGGGAACGCCGCTTCTGCCTGGCGGGCCACCATCTGGTGCAGCGCTGGATCCTCCTCAGACTTCAGCATGCGAAGCAGGGCCGGGAGTCCCTTTTCGGGATCGATCCTCTGGAACAGGGCGACCGCGGCGTGACGGACTACCCGGCTCGGGTCGTCGAGGGCGCGCGAGGCTGTGAGGTGGAGCTCGTCGGCATCGAGCATGCCGCCCACCGCGGTCAGCGCCGCGGCCCGGACTTCCGGGCTCGGGTCGCCGCGCAGCACCGAGAGCAGGGCGCGCCGGCTCCGCTCCCCCTGGAAGGCCCTCAGGCCTGCGACGACCCTGATGCGCTGGCCCGGGTCGAGCACGCCGCGCATCCCCTCCGCGAGCACCTGTTCCATCTGCTCGCGGCTGATGCTCCCGAGCGCGTGGAGCTCGACGTTTCTCGCCTCGCGCAGGCGCAGCCCGAGCAGACGGTACCCGGCGTCCTCCTTGAGGCGGCTGCGGAGCAGCTCCCGCAGGGCGGCCTCGTCGGCCATCTCCAATACCCGCGCCACCAGGCTCTCCTGGTCGAAGGCGCCCAGCGCCAGCACGGCGGCGGCCCGGACCGGCGCCGCCTGGTCGCGATGGCAGGCGCTCAGCAGCTCCACCTCACCACCAGGGGTCCGCCCGATGCCGATCGCGAGTGCGGCGCGCTCCCGTACCACCGGGGACGGGTCGTCCCGAATCAGTGTGAGGAACCGGGGGCCGGAGTCGGCGTGCCTCAGGCGGACCAGGCCGTCCACTGCGGCGGCGCGCACGGTCTCGTCGGGGTCGTCGAGCCCCGCTGCGAGCGACCTCGCGGCGGCGGGCTCCCCGCTCTCACCCAGCACCACCGAGGTCACCCGCCGCACTTCCGGCGCGCGGTCGCGGAACAGCGCATCGAGCAGGTGCATCGGGAGGGGCGGTGCGAGGCGGCCGATGGTCTCGGCCAGCGACACGCGACTGGCGATGTCGTCCCGCTCGATCAACAGGTCGAAGATCCCGGCCAGTGCCGCGCGGTCCAGTCGTGCCACCGCCTCGGTGATGGCGCTCGCGACCTCAGGGGATGCGCCGCGGTAGGCCCTCACCAGCTGCGCCGCGTGACCGGAGTCTCCCAGCGTGCCGAGCGCCCGGACCGCCGCCTCCTGCACCGGCGGGTCGGCGTCCCCCAGCAGGTCGATGAGGAGCGGGAGCGCTCCCTTCCAGCCGGCGACCGCCACCGCCTCCGCGGCCGCGACCCGCACCCCGGCGTCGGGATCCCGCAGCAGGCGAGTGAAGTCGGCGTCGGCTCCGGTCGCGCGGACCAGGCCGAGGGCCCGCGCGGCCGCGGCACGGACCGTGGGCTCGCGGTCCGACGCCCGGGGCATGATGACCGACACCAACTCATCAGTCCCGAGCGTCCCGATCAGGTCGGTCGCGGCCGCGCGGACGCGCTCATCGGAATCGGCCAGCGCGTCCAGCGCCGCGGGCACCGCCTCGCGGGTGCCCAGCGAGAGCAGCGTCCCGAAGCACAGCGTCCGGACGCCGGCGTCCTCGTCGCGCCGGGCCCGTGTGATGAGGTCCGGCGCCAGGTCCCGGCGGTCCGCGGAGCGGATGGCGCGGAGCACCGCGGCGCGCACGCCCGGGGCGTGGTGGTGCAGCAGTTCGGCGAGGAGTTCGCGGGCGCCGGCGACGCCGAACTTCGACAGCAGCGCCTCGCTCTCGCTGGTGTCGCCGCCCTCCTCGATCTGGGCGACGATCCTTCCCGGCACGCCAAGGCGCTCGAGGGCGACCGCGGCCCGGATCCGGATTTCGGGATCGGGATCGTCCAGCGCGATGCGGAGCGGCGTCTCCGCGGCCACCCCGATCTGTTCCAGCGCTTCCACGCTCCGCATCCGGACCCACCACGCCGGGTCGCCGAGGGAGCGGACCAGGCGGTCCACCACCTCGTTGCCGGCGAACTGGCCCAGGGCGGTCGCGATCCGGGCCCGCACGAACGGCGCGGGGTCGGTGAGCAGATGGTCGAGGAGATAGGTCACCGCGCGCCGGTCGCCCAGCTTGCCGAGGGCACCGGCCGCCTTGGCGCGGACTTCGTCGTCGAGATTCTTGAGCGCGCCAACCAGGGCTGAAAACGCCCGCGGGGCCTTGAGCTCACCCAGGATATTGGCCGCCCAGGCGCGGGCGGGATGCCGGCTCGGCTCCTGGAGGAAGGCGATCATCGGGTCGACCACCGCCTCGCCGTGGCGCATCAGGATGTCAGCGATGCGGGGCGCCAGCCAGGGCTGCGCCTCCCGCAGGGCCGTGACCAGCCGATCCACCGCCCTGGGGTCGGCGATGCGGGCCAGGGCGCGGAGCGCGATCTCGCGGACGTCCCCATCCTCGCTCCTGGTGTTCTGCGCCGTTTCCAGCAGCGCGGCCACCGCCTTGGCGTTGCCCACCCGGCCCAGCAACTCGGCGGCGAAGGCCCGCTCGCGCCAGCGCCGCGCCTCGCGCAGGCGTCGGATGTACTTGTCCACCAGCCCCAGCCGGTCGTAGGCATCCAGCAGCCAGGCCGGGCGCTCGGTCATCCCCCGCGCCTGCTCCTCCAGCAGGGCCTCGAGCGCCTCGAAGTCGCGCAGGGTGCTGAGTTCGTGCAATTCACCTTCGAGCAGGGCGCGGTCCCGCTGGGCCAGCCCGGCCACGAGCTCCCGGTAAAGGCCCTTGCGGCCGGCGAGCCGGCGCTCGACGCGGGTGAGGTAGGAGGCGTACAGGAACCAACTGGCCACGGCCAGCACCCCCGCCCCGACGACTGAGGCGGCGAAGACCAGGATGATCTGGAGCAGCGTCACTTCGGCTCCGTGAGCCGGATCGCGACCTCGATGAGCTGCCGGATGTCGAGCGGTTTAACCAGGTACTCGTCGGCACCGACCTCCCGACCCCAGAACTCGTCGGCGGGCTGGTCCTTGGCGGTCGTCATGACGATCGGGATGTGCCTGGTCTCCGGGTCGGCGCGGAGCTGGCGGCATGCCTGGAAGCCGTTCAGCCGGGGCATCATGACGTCGAGGACAATCACGTCGGGGCGGTGGGCCCGCGCGGCGGCGACCCCGGCTTCTCCGTCGGGCGCCGAAAGTACCCGCCAGCCGGCGGCTGTGAGGGTGCGTTCCAGCAGCCGGCGCTGGTCGGGATCGTCTTCCACGAGCAGGAGTTGGCGGCCCATATGTGGGGTCCTAGAGGCAGAAGCCATGCCGACCGGGGCGACGCAATCGGGCGAGGCCCAAGCGGAAGCGAGACGACCGCCAACGGGCGGTCGTTTCGGTCTTTGTTCCGGGGTCGGTCGGCGTCATTCCTGAGCATCGTCCAGGAAGACGAGCGCCTGGCGCCGGCTGACGGACGCCTCGAGCGCGTCGAACACCGCCGGGTCCAGCACTGATCCTGCAAGATCCCGCATCCGCTCGATGGCGACCTCCATGGGGATCTTCTCCTGGTAGGACCGCGCGGTGGTCAGGGCGTCGAAGA
This sequence comes from Gemmatimonadota bacterium, assembly GCA_029884275.1. Classification (GTDB taxonomy): domain Bacteria; phylum Gemmatimonadota; class Gemmatimonadetes; order Gemmatimonadales; family GWC2-71-9; genus JADJOM01. The sequence goes on from JAOUIC010000004.1 coordinate 14,610, forward strand.
TCTCCGCCGCGCCCAGCACCCGGGCGCCGACCGGGATCGCCTCCTCGCTGAGACCGTCGGGATAGCCCTGCCCGTCCCACCGCTCGTGGTGGCTCCGGACCATCGGGATGATCCCGCCAAGGTGGGTGAGCGGCGCCAGGATCTGGGCGCCGATGACGGCGTGCTGCTTGACCAGCTCGTACTCCGCCGTGGTCAGCGGGCCTTCCCGGGAGAGGACCTGCTCGCGGATCCCGATCTTGCCGATGTCGTGTAGCCGCCCCGCGGTGCGGATCTCTTCCACGAGTTCGTCGTTGAGCCCCATCTCTGCGGCGATGAGGGCGCCGTGGTCCGCCACCCGGGCCGAATGCCCGCGGATGAAGGGATCCTTGGACTCGAGCGCATGCACCATCGCCTCGAGGGTGGTGACTGAGAGCCGCTCGAGCTTGGCCCGCTCGCGCCGGAGTTCGGCGGTGCGGAGGGCCACCTCCTCCTTGAGCCACTGGCCGAGGCTGGCCTGCTCGATCTGGCTGTCGCGCCGGCGGACCGCGGAGAGAATCGACCGTGACAGGCCGGCGAGGTCGATGGGCTTGGTGATGTAGTTCATCGCGCCGCGCTGCATGCACAGCGCGGCGGTGGTGGCCTCGTTCGCGCCGGCCAGCATCAGCACGACCACTCCCGGCACCAGCTCGAGCATTTCCGGGACGAGGTCGATGGCGCTGCGGCCGGGTACGCGCACGTCCAGCAGGACGACGTTGACCTTCTGTCGCTGCAGCAGCCGGACCGCCTCGCCGGCGGAGGCGGCAACGCTCACCTCGTACCCCTGCTGCGAGAGGTACTTGCGGAGGGCGTTCCGGACCGGCTCGTCATCATCGACGACGAGGACTCCGATCGGGAGGTCAGCGATGGCCAAGGCGGACTCCAAGCACGAGAAGAGCGTCCGGGAAGCCGGACGCTCTATCATAAGGCGCGATGCCGGGGGCGACAACGGCCCCCCGTGATGGTTCCTTCAGGCTGCGCCGGACTCGACCCCGACGAAGTCCACCGCCACCGGGTGCGGGATGATGCCCGCCGCGTGTCCGCGGCGCAGGAGTTCCCGGACCGCCTCCCGGCCCCGCTCGCCGTAGTCCACCGTCCAGTGGTTCACGTACATGGCCACGAACCGGTCGGTCCTGGCCTCGCCGATTCCCCGGTTGAAGCGGCTGGCGTGGGACAGGGCCGCCGTCCGGTGTGCCAGGGCGTATTCGATCCCGGCCTTGAGGTCGCGGGCCACCTGGTCCATCACCGTCCGGCCCAGGTCACGGCGGACGACGTTCCCGCCCAGCGGCAGGGGAAGCCCGGTCTCCCCGAACCACCACTCGCCAAGATCGGTCCAGAGCGGCAGGCCCCGCTCCTCGTGGGTCAGCTGGCCCTCGTGGATCAGCAGCCCGAGCTCGACCTCGCCCGCCTCCACCGCGTCCTCAATCCGGTCGAACGGCATCACCACCGGCTCGAACTCGGGCTGGAACAGACGCAGCGCGAGATAGGCGGTGGTCAGCGTGCCGGGCACGGCGATACGCCGGCCCCTCGAGGCCTGGCGCGGGTCGGCGGGCGGCGAGGTGCGGCCGACCAGCCGCGGGCCATACCGGTCGCCCATGGAGGAACCGCTGTTGAGGAGGGCGTAGGTTTCCGCGAGATAGGCGTAGGCATGGATCGAGACCGCGGTGACCTCGAGTTCGCCCTTGAGGGCGCGCCGGTTGAGGGTCTCGATGTCGGCCAGCTCATGCTCGTAGCGCAGCTCGCCGGTATCGATCTTCCCCTCCGCCAGGGCGTAGAACATGAACGCGTCGTCCGAGTCGGGGGAATGGGCGACGCGAATCGTCCTGCTCATGGCGACCCCGCCCGGACGCGGAAGGCGTCCAGCACTCGGCGGTGCTCACCGTACTCCGGCCGGCCGGTGGCGATCTCCCGGTCGAAGTTGGCGAGGAAGACGCGTCGGCTCCGGTTCCGCTCCTTGAGGTCGCCCCGCAGCTCGGCGGCGTCGGCCCGGAGGATCTCGGCCAGCAGGTGACCGGGAGTGCCGGCCTGGATCGTGTCCGCGAGCGCGACGGCGGCATCGGCCCGGCCGAGCTGGAGATAGATCAGCCCGGCATGGAAGCGGAGATCGTCGTCGTAGGAATCCAGCATGCCGTACGCCGTGATCGCCATGGGCGCGAATTGGCGAACGGTGGCGCTGTCTCCGCGTTCGGCGGCGCCCAGCACCCGGTCGTGGAGCCGCAGGAAGCGGTCGCGAGGCGACATCTGGCTGATGTCGGGAGGCGTGCCGGTCTGAGCCATGGGAGGAGCGGCGCCGGCGGATGGGTCGCGCCCCAGCACCGACCAGGCGATCACGGCGGTGGAGAGGGCGACGAGCGCCCAGGCGATGGCCCACGGGGTGCGTTCGGAGGAGCCGCCACCGGTCACGGCGCGCCCGCACCGGTGACAGTAGTGGCCCCCGGCGACGAGCGGTGCCGCGCAGGAGCGGCAGGTCAGGGGTTCGGTCATGGGGCGGGGAATTTAGGCGAACAGGCGATCAGACGATATGGCGACTGGAGAAGGACGCCGAATTGCCCGGCCTCCTGTCTTGTCCCGCTCAGGAGCATTCATTAGCGTGTACACAACCCGGAGGAACGATGGCCCAGCCGCAGCAGCTGCCGATTCCCGACGCCCCCGCGGCCCGTCATCTTGGCGACCTCGAGCGGAGCCACGCGCGCTGGAGCGTCTACCTCGAGACCCGCACCGTCGGGACGCTGGCGCAGGGGCGGCTCCACTTCCTCGAAGGCGCGCGCCACAAGAGCACCGGCTGGATCTTCCGGGAGTGGACCGAGCAGGAGATCGTCCAGCGGTTCAACGATTTCGGACCCATCGAGCTGTGGAAGATCCTGGAGAGCCTGAGCTGAACCGTCCCCCCCTGTCGGCGTTTCCCCGCCAGCTCGGCGGCGCCACACCGGCATCCATCCTCGCGCTGGCCGACGAATTCCAGGTCGATTTTCTCCGGCTGCAGTTCACCGACATCCTCGGCATCAACAAGAACGTCGAAGTCCCCCGCAGCCAGTTCGCCAAGGCCCTGGCCGGCGACATCATGTTCGACGGCTCTTCCATCGAGGGGTTCGTGCGCATCGAGGAGAGCGACATGCTCCTCGCGCCGGACCTCCAGACGTTCCGCATTCTCCCCATCGACGACGAGGGGGGGCGGGTCGGCCGGGTGATCTGCGACATCCACACCCCCGACGGGGCGCCGTTCCCGGGCTGTCCCCGGCTCACGCTCAAGCGGCAGATCGGGCTCGCGGCCGGGATGGGCTACACCATGATGGCGGGATGCGAGGTCGAGTTCTTCCTGTTCGAGCGGAACGCCGCGGGCGATCCCTCCACCGCGACCCATGACAGCGGCAGCTACTTCGACCTGACGCCGGTGGACAAGGGGGAGGAGCTCAGGCGCCTCATCGTGCATGACCTGGAGCTGATGGGGTTCGAGGTCGAGGCGGCGCACCATGAGGTCGCCCCGGGGCAGCACGAGGTGGACTTCCGCTACGCCGACGCCCTGACCACCGCGGACAACATCGCCACCTTCAAGTTCGTGGTGCGGAGCCTGGCCAACCGGCATGGCTTCGTGGCGTCGTTCATGCCCAAGCCGATCCAGGGCCAGGCTGGAAGCGGGATGCACACCCACCAGAGCCTGTTCCTCGGCAAGGTCAACGCCTTCTACGACGCCGCTGCCGAGCACCAGCTGTCGGCCATCGCGTTGTCGTACGTCGAGGGGCTGCTGCAGCATGCGCGCGGCTTCTGTGCCATCACCAACCCGCTGATCAACAGCTACAAGCGGCTGGTGCCGGGGTACGAGGCGCCGGTGAATGTCGCCTGGAGCATGCGCAACCGTTCGCCGCTGGTCCGGATCCCGGAGCGGCGCGAGGAAGGAACCCGCTGCGAGCTCCGCATGCCGGACCCGTCGGCCAATCCCTACCTCTCGCTGACCGTCCAGCTCGCCGCCGGGCTCGACGGCGTGGCGCAGAGGCTGGCCTGCCGGGAGCCGGTGAACCGGAACATCTTCCGGATGAGCTTCCGGGACCGCCGCAAGTACCAGATTGACGACCTGCCCCGCGACCTGCACGAGGCGCTGGACCGCTTCGAGAAGGACGACGTCATCAAGGCGGCGCTGGGCGAACACCTCACCGAGCGGTTCCTCGAGGCCAAGCGCGAGGAGGTCGATCTCTACAATCGCGAGGTGACGGAGTGGGAGATCCGGAGCTACCTCGGCCGCTACTGAACCCGGCGGCATTCCTCCTCGACCTCGACGGGACGCTGTACACCGACCGGGGGGCGATCCCCGGCGGACCCGCCACGACCGCGGCGCTCCGGGCCCGCGGCATTCCCTTCCGATGCGTCACCAACACCACCAGCAGGCCGCGCGCCGGACTCGCCGCGCGGCTCGCGAGCCTCGGCTACGACATCGGGGCGGCGGAGATCCTCACGCCGGTGGTGGCCGCATCGGCGTACTGCCGGTCGCGCGGGCTCAGGCGCATTGCGGCGTACACGCCGGCCGCGTCGCTGGAGGATCTCGAGGAGGTGGAGGCGGTTGCGGG
>JAOUIC010000193.1 GCA_029884275.1 Gemmatimonadota bacterium
CGTAGAGTGCCGGGGGGTGGATCATGGGCGACTCGGCGTTGATCACCACCGGCGGGTCCTCGAGCCGCTGCGCCGGCGCCTGCTCCGGCAGGCGCACCGTCGTGGCCTTCGGCCGGTCGCAGGCCACCATTAGCAGCACCGCTGTCAGCCGAAGGAAACGCATCGCAGGCGCCCGTCCGGCTGTCACTGGACGAAGTTGGTGAGGATGAGCCCGAGGACTCCCGCCGCCGTGATCAGCACCCACATGAGGAGGCCCTTGGCAATCTTGATGAGGATCATGGTCACCGCGGCCACCCCGAAGCCGATCGCGGCGTGGGTTCCCGCCTGCTCCGGCGGGTGTCCCTGCCCGAGGGACACGCTTCCCGCCAGCACTCCGAACAGGGCGGCCATCACCAGCATCTTCCCGACCCGGATGGCGACGATCACCGCGAGCACCAGCAGCGCCGCGGCGATCATGGTCGGGAGGTTGAGGCCGGCGATCAGGCGATCGATCATGGTCGAGTCTCGTCGCGCTCAGCTGGACGCGCCTACGGGGTGCTTTTCCGCTTCAGGTCCGCCAGGGTGTTGAGCGCCTCGATCGGTGTCATCCGGTCGAGGTCGAGTCCCTTGAGCTCCGTCACCACCGGGTGGGGACGGGCGGCCTCGCCGAACAGAGCCAGCTGGCTCGGGTCCGGATCGGGGCGGATCGGGGCGGCCACCATCCGGTGCTCACCTTCGAGCCGCTTGAGCACCTCCCTCGCCCGGGAGACGACCGCGGCTGGAAGCCCCGCCAGCTGGGCGACGTGCACCCCGTAGCTCCGGTCGGTGCCGCCCGCCTCGAGGTGATGCAGGAAGATCACCTGATTGCCGGTTTCCCGGACGGCGACGTTGAAGTTCCTGGCGTGGGCCAGCTCCTCGGGGAGCTGCATCAGCTCGTGGTAGTGGGTGGCGAACATCGTGCGGCACCCCACGACGTCGTGCAGGTGCTCGCTCACCGCCCAGGCGATCGCGACGCCGTCGTAGGTGCTGGTGCCGCGGCCGATCTCGTCGAGCAGCACGAGGCTCCGCGCCGTGGCGTTGTGGAGGATGGCGCTGGTCTCGGCCATCTCCACCATGAAGGTGGACTGGCCCCGCGCCAGGTTGTCGCTGGCGCCGACCCGGGTGAAGAGGCGATCCACCACCCCGATCTCGGCGGCTTCGGCGGGGACGAAGCTCCCCATCTGCGCCAGGATGACGCACAGGCCGATCTGCCGCAGGATAGTGCTCTTCCCGGCCATGTTGGGGCCGGTCACCAGCAGGAACCGCTCGGCGGGGGCAAAGACCACGTCGTTGGGGATGAACGACTCTCGCGCCATCAGCCGCTCGATGACAGGGTGGCGCGACTGCCTGAGGGTCAGCGAGGGCCCGTCATGCACCGCGGGACGGACGTAGCGATGCAGCGTGGCGGTCTCGGCCAGGGAGGCCCAGATGTCGAGCCGGGCGAGAATTGCCGCGGTCTGCTGCACCCGCGAAGCGGCACGGCCGACCTCGTCGCGCAGCCGGGCGAAGAGCGCGCTCTCGCGCTCACCGATCTTCTCTTCCGCCCCGAGAACCTTCGCCTCGTAGGACTTGAGCTCCGGCGTCACGTACCGTTCCGCGCCGGTGAGCGTCTGGCGCCGCTCGTAGTCGAGGGGCACTCTGGCGGCGTGGGCATGGGTCACTTCGAGGAAGTAGCCGAAGACCTTGTTGTACCCCACCTTCAGGGTGGGGATGCCGGTGCGCTCCCGCTCCCGCTGCTGCAGCGCGGCGATGTACTGCTTGCCGCCGTCGCGAAGGTCACGGAGTTCGTCGAGCTCCGGGTCGAAGCCGGGCCTGATCACGTCTCCATCTGACAACACCGCGGGCGGCCGGTCGCTGAGCGCGGCGGCCAGTGTCTCCGCCAGGTCGGCGAGCAGGTCGAAGTCGTCCGCATCGGCCCGGAGCAGGGTGCTGGTGTCGCGGTCGGCCAGGCCGCTCATCCCCCCCAACACGTCCGGGAGCCGGAGGAAGCCGTCGCGGAGGGCGCCGAGCTCGCGCGGCGTGGCGCGGCCCGCGGCGGCCCGGCCCGCCAGCCGCTCGAGGTCCCGCACCCCGTCCAGCGCTTCTCTGAGGCGCGCCCGCCCGCGGCCGTCCCGCACCAGCACCTCGACGGCGTCGAGCCGCTCCCCGATGGCGGTTGGTTCCCGGAGGGGCGAGAGGATCCAGCGGCGGAGCAGCCGGGATCCCATCGGAGTCAGGGTGGTGTCGAGGGTCTCGAGCAACGTGGTTCCCCGCGCCCCCGCCCGGAGCGGCTCGACCAGCTCGAGATTGCGCCGGGTCATCTCGTCCACCCAGAGATGACGGGCCGAGCGCCGAACCACCGGCCGGCGGAGATGGGGAAGTCCCGCCGGCTGGAGTTCGTTCAGGTAGCGGAGCAGGGCTCCCGCGGCGCCGATCGCCGCGGCGTCCTCCGGCCCCAGGCCGAGCCCGTCGAGGCTGGCGAGCTGGAAGCGGCGGGCCAGTTCGGTGCGGGCGAGCTCGCTGTCGAACTCCCACCGCTCCCGGGGTGTGCGCAGCACTGCGTCATCGAGCCGCAGCTCGAGTTCGCCAGGCACGACGACCTCCGCCGGCGCGAGCCGGCCGACCGCCTCGGCGAGTTCGGCGGGCTCGGCTGTCTCCAGCAGGAACTCGCCGGTGCTGAGATCGATGGCGGCGAGGCCGGCGGCGGCGTCATCGGTCCAGACCGCGATCAGGAAGTTGTTCCGGCTTCCGGGGAGGCAGCTCTCGTCGAGGATCGCGCCCGGCGTGATCGTCTCGATGACCTCCCGCCGGACGATCCCCTTGGCCAGCCGGGGATCCTCGACCTGCTCGCAGATGGCGACGCGGTGGCCCGCGGCGATGAGCTGGCGGAGGTAGTCCGCGGCCGCCTTCACCGGCACGCCGGCCAGCGGGACGCCATCGCCGCGGGATGTCAGCGTGATGCCCAGCACGCGGGCGGCGAGGTGGGCATCCTCGAAGAACATCTCGTAGAAGTCCCCCATCCGGAAGAAGAGGATCGCGTCCTGGTGACGCGACTTGATCTCCCGGTACTGCTGCATCAGCGGCGTTCCCGCCGCGTCGGCCTGTCTGCCGGTCACGGTTCCTTGACCACGAACGGGGAACCGCCGAAGCGGGCCTTGAGTTTCGCCTGGGCCTGGTCCGCGGCGGCGCGGTCGGGGAAGGGGCCCGCGCGGACCTTGAAGAGCGAGCCGGCGGGCACGATGTAGCCGGACATGGACATGGCCTTCAGGTCCGCGAGGAGCTTGTCGGCCGTCTGCCGCGCATTCACGGCGCCGATCTGCACGCCGTAGCCGCCGCGCGGCGCGGCCGGCTCGGCCTTCGTGCTCTCCACCGGCGCCTTCAGCGTGTCCGCGGCCAGGGTGGCGCAACGGGCATTCAGATACTCCAGCCGGTTCTTCAGCTCGACATCATCACCGGTGCGCGGCAGGCCAAGCTCGAGCCAGCGACACCCGTCGCGGGGCCGCTTCTGGTCGAAGTAGGCTCGCGAGGCCCACTCGGAACCCGGACCGAGCAGCGGCGAGTCGGGATAGTCGCCTGCCAGCTGCTCGAACTGCCGGATGGCGTCGGTGAACGACCCCGCCGCGTAGTCCAGCAACGCCAGCCGGTAGAGCGCGTCGTCGGCATACGAGGAAAAGGGATGCTCGACCGCGACCCGCGAATACAGCCGCCTCATCTCCGGCAGGCTCCCGCTCACCAGGCCGAGGGTGTAGAGCATCTGGGGGTACAGGGTGTCGGCCGGTGGAGTCGCCTGCAGCAGCTGGTTCACCCGGGCGCGGGCGGAATCGCTCCGCCCTTCCTGCGCCAGCCGCAGGGCGTCGAGCAGGCGGGGATCCTCCTGCGCGCGGGCCGGGGTGACGGGGCCCGCCAGCAGGAGCGCGAACGCGAGCAGGGATGAGTGGAGGCGGAAGCGGCGCATCAGTCGGATCTTTCGTGAGTTCATCATGCGGTGGCGGTTGAGCGGCCCCGGCGAGCCGGCTCCCGCATCGTGGGGCTCGCCATCGGCGACAGCCTCAGGACGAGGTCAGTGATGACCCCGCGCTCGTCCGAGACGCGGGTTCCCTTCAGGGCCATGTCGGCTTCGAGCGCCGCCCGTGTGGCGGCCCGAATTCTGGGCGCCGGCCACGACTCGGCCCAGCGGCTCCAGTTGCGGGTCGCGGTACGCCAGTTTCCCAGGCCGAACGGGCGGAGTTGGGTCAGCCGCGCGAACAGCACCCGCTCCAGCGCACCGCCGCGACTGCCCTCGTCATGATGGGCCCGCGCGAGGCGGAGCCCGGCCAGGGCGGTACCGATCGCGGTCACCATCCTGACGCCCGACATGCCGGACTGCCCGAGCACCCGCTTCACCAGGCCCAGGGCGCGGGCGGGGTCCCCATCGAACACCGCCTCGACCCAGTCCTCCACGGTCTCACCGTGCCGGACACCGACCAGCTCCCCCACCCGCTCACGGGTGATGGGGACGCCGGCGGGGAGCGTCGCCAGCTTCTCGAGCTCCGACTGGATGGTGCCGAGCTGGTACAGGGTCGCGGCCGCAAGGTGCTCCGCGGCGCCCTCGCCGAAGGTGATGCCGCGCTCCTTCGCCTGGTGCGCGATCCACCGCGACACCCGCTCGGCCTTCATCGGCTCGAAGTCCGTGGCGATGGTGCGGGCGACGAGCGCTTCGTC
>JAOUIC010000194.1 GCA_029884275.1 Gemmatimonadota bacterium
GCCCTGCTGGGAGAGGCGGACGCACTGATGTATGAGCGCAAGAAGCCGAATCGGTGAGGCCGGAGTCGCGGGGCGCCATGCCCCCGAGGAGGACGGACAGCCGACACTCACCGAGGTTGCTGCGGATGGTGCCAGCTCGCCCCGTGACGCCCTCGCCCAGGCGCGGGGCCGTTCCTGCTGGTGGTCACCGGACGTCTCGTCTACCGCGGCGAGGCGAGCGCGCGAGGTGCCTGACGTTTCGTGGCCATCATGGCGATGTCCACCCGGAGGACAGCGCGGGGCCGGCTCCGTCCGCTTTACATCTGTGACGTGAGATTTATCTTGCGCGGGCCCCGCCTCACCGAACCCGTAGTCTGGTGCCGGACGGGTAGTGGCGCCGGCCCACATTTGAACCCTCGGAGCAGTGCATGAGCTACCCAAGCCGCCTGGCCATCCTCGCTGTGCTCCTGCTCGCCGGCTGCCGGCGGGAAGCGCCATGCGCGCGCTGCGACGTGATCGTCATCGCCGCGACCGGTGAGCCCAGCTCGCTGCTGCCCCCGGTGGTGGTGGAAACCGTGGGTCGCGATATCAGCGACCAGATCTTCGAGCGACTGGCGGACCTGGTCGCGGGGGGCGCACCGATCGATACCACGGCGTACCGGCCGAGGCTGGCCGCGCGGTGGGAGCGGGTGGACGCCGTCACGCTGCGCTTCCACCTGCGCCCCAACGCCCGGTGGCAGGACGGTCGGCCGGTCACCGCCGACGACGTGGTCTTCTCGTTCGAGGCCTTCAGCGACTCGCTGCTCGACACGCCGGCCCGGGCGGCCCTCTCGGGGATTACCAGTGTCACCGCAGAGGACTCGAGCACCGTCGTGGTGCGGTTCGACCGGCCCGGTCCGGAGCAGCTGTACGACGCGACTTTCCACGTGCGGGTCTTCCCGGCGCACATCTGGCGTCCGGTCGGCCGCGATACGTGGGCAGCCGACACCGCGCTCGGCAGGCTGGTCGGGAGCGGCCCATACCGGATCGCGCGGTGGGACCGGGGGCAGTCGGTCACCCTGGTGGCGGACTCGGTCGAGGGCCGGAGGACGAAGCTCGGCACGGCCATCTGGCGGTTCGCCGCCGACCCTGAAGCGGCACTCAACCTGGTGCTGTCGGGCGAGGCCGACCTGCTGGAGACAGTCGGGACACCGGAGCGGGCCGCCCGGGTCGAGGGAGATTCCACACTCCGCGCGGTCCGCTACCCCGCCGCGGTGTACGGCTATCTCGGCTATCAGCTGGGGGCTCGATCCTCCCGCGCCGCTGTGGTCGGTGACCGGCGAGTGCGCCAGGCGCTCAACATGGCGGTGGACCGGAACGCGCTGGCGCGGGCGATCTACGGCCCCGGCTCCAAGGCCCCTCCGGGGCCGATGTCGCAGCTGCTGTGGATCTGGGATGACAGCATCGCTGTGTTGCCGTACGACACCGCGCAGGCCGCCCGGGCGCTCACCGACGCCGGGTGGGCCATGGGGCCGGATGGCATCCGCCAGAAGGGCGGCCGGACCATGGCCGTCGACATCCTCGTCCCGTCCACCAGCCTGGGCCGCAAGCGACTGGCGGAGGCGCTGCAGGAGCAGTGGCGGCTGGCTGGGGTCGCGGCGACCGTTACCGCGGTGGATTTTCCGGTGTTCATGGAGCGGCTGGGAAAGGGGAATTTCGAGAGCTACATCGGGGCCTGGCTCAACGAGCCCAGCCCGCGGGGCCTGGCCGACCAGTGGACCGCGGTCGGCGTCGGGCAGCTCAACTACGGCCGCTATGCCAATCCCCAGTTCGACCGCCTGGTCGGGGAGGCGGCGGCCACCGAGGACCCGCGCGCCGCGCGGCTGATCTGGCGGGCGGCCTTCGACACCCTCAACGCCGATGCTCCGGCGCTGTTCCTCTACGCCCCGGTGAATGTCGCCGCGGTGTCGCGGCGGGTGGAGGGGTTCGAGTTGAATCCCTACTCGTGGCTGAGCGGCCTGACGGCGGCAAGCCTCAAGCCCGAATGACCGGTGCGGCCGGCGGCCGAGGCCCTAGCGGGCCGCGGCCTCCAGCGTGGCCACGAAGGCGTCGAGCTTCCTGATCTCCTGATCGGCGCGCAGCCGGTCGAAGGTGACGCGCGCTTCCCGGGTCAGTTCCAGTGCCTCGGCATCGCGGTCCAGCCCCGCGAGCAGAACCGCGAGGTCGCGCTGGGTGATGGCCACCAGCAGCGGCCGGGTATGCTGGGCGGCGCGTTCGATCACGTCGCGGAACTGTGCCTCGGCATCGGCGGTGTGGCCCATCGCCGCCAGGGCTCCCGCCAGGATCCGAAGATCCTCGGTCTCGAGCACGGCATCCTGCAGTTCCCGATGGATCGCGAGGGCACGTTCCGCCTCGCGCCGCGCCAGTTCCGGTTCCTTCCGCGCCAGCCGGATCTCCGCCCGTCCCGCGAGCGCCTGAGCTCTGAGCCGGCGGTCGCCCAGCCGGTCCGCCTCGCGCATCGCGGTGCCCGCCGCCTGCAACGCCTCGTCGAGGCGCGCCATTTCGCGATAGGTAATCCCCATGTTGTGATGGGACTCTGCGAGGCCCGGGCCGTATTGGGCCTGCTGGTAGGCCGCGATGGCGCGGGTGTAGGCGCCGACCGCGCGGCCGTAGTCGCCCTGCAGGTTGGCGATGATCCCGAGGTTGTTGGCGCAGCGGCCGAGGGTGACCAGATCGCTGTCCTCCAGGGCCTGCTCCTGGGCCCGGGCGAAGAAGTGGGTGGCTTCGTGCAGCCCGCCGCGCTCCAGCGCGACCGCGCCGCACACGTTGAGCGCCCTGAGCTCCAGCGGGCGATCGCCCAGTACCCGCGCCCGTGACAGCGCGACCATGGCCCACTGATGGCCGACGTCCAGGCGCCCCAGACGGGCGTGCGCGATGCCGAACAGGACCGCGAGGGTGGGCGACTGTTCCAGCTCCTCGGTGGTGCGCTCGCCCAGATAGGTCAGCAGCTCGGCGTAGCGACCCCGGTCGGCGAGTCCCTGCGCCTCGTGCAGCGGCTCCAGCATCCGATGCAACTCCGCCGAGAACTCTTCCTCCCAGTCCTGGCCCGCCAGCTTGCGCAACTCGCCTTCGGCGCCGAGGCGACTGAAGAGAGCATGCGCCGTCCGGCCGGCCTCCCGGGCCTCGGCCACACGATCGGCGCGGCGCAGCACCAGCGCCAGGTCGGCGGTCGCCTCGGCGATCAGCTGCAGCTTCTCGTGCGATTCGGCGCGGGCGATGACGTCCCGCAGGGTGGCCTCGGCATCGCCCAGCCGGCCATCGGCCGCCTGGATGGATGCCACCACCCGGAGCGCCTCGGCCTCTTCGATCGGATCGTCGAGCCGCCGCAGCGCCTCGAGGGCCGTCTCGATGTCCGCCCGCGCCCGCTTCAGTTCGCCACGCGCCACCCGCGCTTCGGCCCGCCCGCGGATGGACTGCGCCGCCAGCGCGGCGTCGCCCAGAGCCTCAGCGGCCGCGATCGCCAGCTCGGCCTGTTCCAGGGACTGGTCGTGCAGCCCCTGCTCGCGATAGGTAATGCTCAGGTTATGCCGGCACTGCGCGACGCCGCGCCGGAGCCCGGCCCGCTCGAAGGCCGCGATGGCCATCTCGTAGGAGCCCAGCGCTTCGGCCTGTCGCCCACGCAGGTTGCTGACGATACCAAGGTTGTTGGAGGCACGGCCGATGGTGAAGAGGTCGCCGTCGCTGCTGCCGGCGAGCATGGCCTGAGTGAAGTAGTCGGCCGCCTCGTCGATCCGGCCGGCCACCAGCCCGATGCCGCCGCGCACGTTGAGGGCGCGCTTCTCCACGTCGCGGTCGCCGCACTTGCGCGACTCGCTCAGGGCCCGCTCCACCCACTTGAGCCCGTCCCCCGGCCGTCCCAACCGGGCCTGCGCCGATCCATAGATCAGCGACAGGAAGGGGGAGTCCTGGACCTCGTCGTTCTCGAGAGCCTTGAGCTCCGCCACGACGTCCGCGTGCAATCCGGCCGCCGCCAGCTCCTTGACCCGATCGATGACCGGTGCCGACGTCTTCATGGCCTGTGCTCCTTGCTGTTCATCGAAGTGCCTTGCGCCTGTCAAGAAACCCGGGAACGGACCGTCACCAGGAGACCACCTGTCCGAGGATCGTGGCTGCGTCCATCGCCGGCAGCATGATCTCGACGATGATGGCTCTCCGTCTTTTCGGGCTGAACCTGGCCGCAGGCTCCCGTCAGTCACGGCCCAGCGGCGGCGGCCTTCCGAAGCCCCGGCCCATGCCGGGGCCGCCGGTTCACCACGAAATCACATACCCCGCGAGGGTGGCCATCGCAGCGACGGCCAGCATCATTGCACCAAACATGACTCAGCTCCTTTCAGCGTTGGTTGACAGTACCTGTTCATGATCGCCATGAGAATCCCGTACGACGGAGTCTTGATTGCAGGATTCGCGCCCGTCGCTGCCAACACCGTAAACCATTACACGGCAGTGCCTTGCATTTCGCATCCGGCCAGCGGAATCGGCGACCAGGGGCGGTTTGTCCCTGTCGCTGGGGCGAGGTGCACCAGCAGGCGGCCGGACCCGGTGGCTCATCGCGCCCTAGTACGCCACCGCGTAGTTCGAGAAGTGCTCGAGCTTGGACACCGCCCAGTAGAACTGCAGGTCCACCTGGGTAGCCAGCGGGCTCCACGCGGTATTCGCGTCCGGCTGGTAC
>JAOUIC010000195.1 GCA_029884275.1 Gemmatimonadota bacterium
GAGAGACTCGGGGGCTGCGGCAGTGGTGTCACCGGCAGTTCGCTGGGCGCTCTTCATGCGCGATTGAGGCTCGCGACCAGTTCGGCAGCGCGACTCCGGTCGGATCGGGCGATCCAGAAGCACACCTGGCCGCCATCCTCGCTGGGGACCAGTCGCAGCGAGTCCAGTTCGCTGCCGGTGAGTTCGATCCGCGGGCGCCACCAGCCGCCGACCAGCCGGACGTTGGCAATGGCGTCGAGCTGGAGGGCGAGCGACTCATGCGGCAGGGCGACGGTCTCCTCCGCCATGCCCAGCATCCCGACTTCCTCCACCACCGCCGTACCGCTCCACTCGATGAGCAGCAGGTCCCCGGTGAGGCGCAGCCGGCCTTGAAAGCGGTACTTAGTGGACGTGAGCCGGCTGAGCGAGAAGGCATCTTTGTCCGGCACCCGGAGAGTGAAAGGGAGGGCGGTCATGCGCACCAGGCTCGAGTTCAGGTACAGGGACGGACCATGTCGGCGGACCGGGTGTGCTGCGCGGACCATTCCTCTCGACTGAGCACGAACCCGATACTCGGCCGCGGCTCCGGCCACTTGGGGAGCGCCTGGAGGAACCGGCGGGACTCGACGAATCCGAGCTTGGCGAGGACGCGGAGTGATCCACCATTGGCCTCGAGACACACGGCGTGGATGCGTTGGAGGTTGAGTGAACCGAACGCGAAGGCCAGCGTCGCTTCCGCGGCCCGTGTCGCGTGGCCCCTTCCCCAGTGGGGCCTGCCGATCCAGTAGCCGAGTTCGCCCTCGCCATTGATCGGATCAACATCCTTGATGAGCGACATGCCGATGGGGTCGCCCCCCGGCTCGCAGACCGCGAAGACGTACTTGGTCCCCGCCGCCCGGAGGGAAGTGGATTCGGCGACGTACTGCTCGGCCCCGTCCGGGGGGTAGGGGTGCGGGAAGGGCGTGGTCGCCGCAATCGCCGGGTCCTCCAGCAGCAGCTGGAGCGCCCTCGAGTGGACCGGGTCGAGTGGCTCCAGGCGGATCACAGCCGGCGGGACGACCAGTGGATGGCGCGGATTCGCCATGTTCCGCCCTCCCGGCTCAGGATCATGAGTTCTGCCCCCTGGCTGGCCACCGCACGACCGCGGAACTCGCCCCGGTTGGTGCTCATGGCGGTGACCCAGGCGACCGATCCCTCGACCCGGATTCCGCTCACGACGCGATCACCGGGGACCGACCGGGCGAACTCGATGTCGGCCGGGAGATGGTGCGCGGCGTACTCCGTTCTCGATTCGAGATCTCCCGATTCCAGAATGACGGCGTCCGGCGCGAGGAGGCGCAGGATCGCGGCCGTGTCGCCCGCTGCCAGCGCCGCGTGGAAGGCCGTGGCCACCGACGCGACCGCCGCGGAATCAGGGTCCGGCGCCCGGTTGGCGCGGGAGGGCGCCTCGGGCGACGGCGGGTTCGCGAGCCCGCCGAGGATCAGGATGGCGAGTGCGGGGGAGATGACGGTCATCAGTGTCCAGTCCTCGCGTCTGGCGGCGTTGGGGAGAGCTGGCCTCCGCGAACCGTGGCGCCGACCACGAGCGCCGCGCTCACCAGCACCAGGTTCTTGATGATGTACTGGCCTTCCAGCGTCGGTGAATAGGGGAAGGCCGCGAACGTCTCCTGCGGGAAGAAGACCAGCGGCAGCATGGTCCCGGGCATCTGGAGGAACAGCAGGAGCAGCGTCGCCCGGAGGAACCTGCAGGTCAGCAGGCCCAGGCCGATGGCGACCTCCCAGGCGGCGAGCAAGGGGAGCGAGACGTTCGCCGGCACCAGGCCGAAGCTCAGGACGTCGATGGTCCGGGTGGCGAGGTCGGCCGCGGGGCTCCAGCTGGGCACGAACTTGATGACGCCGAACCAGAAGAACACGACGCCCAGGGTGAGGCGGGTCAGGGTCACGCCATGGCGCGCCATCCAGGCGGTGATCCTGATGTCGATGGGCTCCAACTGGGGCGGAAGCTGCATGGGTGCCTCGAAGGTCGATGAGGGCGGGCGACGGGGCCGAGGGGCGGTGGCCCCGATCAGGGCGATGCCCCGGGCGGGCTACCGACCAGCGAGAACACCTGCAGAGTCCCGCCGGCCGCGATGGCCACGTACTGCCGGCCGCCGATGGCATACGCGATCGGATTGGCCTGGATCATGGCGCCGGTCTGGAAGTGCCAGAGCGGCCGGCCGCTCGCGGCATCGAGGGAAAAAAACACGCCCTCGTTGGTGCCGCCGAACACCAGCCCGCCGCCCGTCGCGAGCAGGCCGGCCCACGGTGGCGAGAAGAGCGGGAAGCGCCACCGCGCCTTGCCACTCAGCGGGTCCAGGGCCTGCACCGCTCCCTGCGCGCTGTCTCCGCCAAACTCGGTCTCACCGCCACCCATGAAGAAGCGACCCGGCTCATAGGTCACCGGCGCCTTGAAGTAGCGGGAACTCATCTGGCGCGACGCCACATACAACAGGCCGGTCCCGGGGCTGAACGCGGGGCTGTACCAGTTGGTGGCGCCGTGCAGGTTCGGTGTGAGCGGGGTCCCCTCCTCGGTTGGCTCGGTGTTCGGGCGGAGGATCGGCCGACCCTTCGGGTCGAGGCCCTCGGCCCAGTCTTGCCTGATGTAGGGCTCGCCCAGCAGGAACTCGCCTGTGACGCGGTCGAGGAGATAGTAGAAGCCGTTCCGGTTGGCCATCGCCACGAACCGGCGGGGCTTTCCCTTGAACTTCCCGTCGAACAGCACCGGGATCTGCGACGCGTCCCAGTCGTGCGTGTCGTGCGGAGTGTACTGGAAGTGCCAGCGCAGCCGGCCGGTGGCGGCGTCGATCGCGATGAGGGAGCAGGTGAAGAGGTTGTCCCCGGGGCGCAGATCGCCATTCCAGTCGGGGCCGGGGTTACCCACTCCCCAGTAGACGACGTTGAGCGCGGGGTCGTAGGAGCCGGTGACCCAGGTCGAACCGCCGCCCGTCTTCCAGGCGTCGCCGCTCCACGTCTCCGACCCCGGCTCGCCAGGGGCCGGGATCGTGTGGAACCGCCAGCGGCGTTCGCCAGTGCGGGCATCGTAGGCGTCGAGGAATCCGCGGATGCCCGCCTCCGCGCCGCTGATGCCGATGACCACCAGGCCGCCGAAGGCGAGGGGCGCCGCGGTGATCGCATAGCCCAGGGCATTGTCAGCCACCGCCGCGGTCCAGCGCACCGCGCCGGAACGGGCGTCGAGCGCCACGAGCCGGGCATCGGCGGTCCCGACGAAGACCGTGGAATCGAGCACCGCGACACCGCGGTTGGTGGGGCCGAAGCCGAGGGTCAGGAGCTTCTCCGGCAGGGTCTGCTGATAGCGCCACAACACCCGGCCGGAGCGGGCGTCGAGCGCCACGACGTGGCCCCTGAACTCCGTCAGGTACATCACGCCGTCCACCACCAGCGGGCTGGCCTGCATCGCCCCGGACTCGGTGGCCTGGTAGACCCACGCCGGCCGGAGCGAACCGACGTTGGCCGGAGTGATCTGGGCCAGCGGGGAATAGCGCTGGGCGCCGAAATCCCCCGAGTAGGTGAGCCAGTTGGCCGGCTCGCGGCGGACGTCGCGGAGCCGGGCGTCGGGGACCTGCGCCAGCAGAGGGAGGGCGGCCGCGGCGAGCGTGGCCGCCGCGGAGAGCGTGCGCCTCATTGTTCCCCCTTCAGGCTGGCGAGGTAGGCAACCAGGTCGTCCAGCTGCTCCGCGCTGAAGGCTGTGGCATAGCTCGGCATCGGGCTCTGGCCCGGAAGCTTGCGGAGCGCCTTGAGGCTGGTCTTTTCCAGCGAGTGGAGCCGCCCGTCAACGGCCCGGAGAACCAGGGTGAAATCATCCTCGCTCACCCGGGTGCCGCTGAGCGTCTTTCCCGATCCGGTGGTGACCTCGATGACCAGGTAAGCGGGGTAGGGCCCGTGGACGCTTGGCAGTGGCAGGACCGGCTGATCCGCGCCCGGCTCGATCAGGGCCCGGCGGAGGAAGGCGGCGTTCAGGCGCCGGCCCACATCGGTCAGGTCTGGCGCCCACCCGGCTCCGTCCCCGGCGAGTATGTGGCAGGTGGAGCAGTTGCCGGGACCGGCGTAGAGCGCCCGGCCGCGGCCGGAGTCGCCCGGCACGCGCTCCGGCGGGAGCCGCCCCAGCGACCGGACATAGGCTGTCAGCTGGCGCGCCTCGTCCTCCGACAGGTTCCAGAAGCCTGCCATGGCGGTGCCGGGGATCCCGCTCAGGATGACCCGGACCATCGCGTCATCGGTCGGCGCGCGGCGGAGCTTCGGTTGCCGAAAGGACGGCGCAATACCGCCGGTGCCGCCCATGCCGTGGCAGCGCGCGCACTGACTGACGAACAGTCGCTCAACGGCAGCAAGCTCGGCTCCTGCGAGAACCGGGTCCGAAGCCGAGTCGGCCTGCCCGGCCAGGGGCGCGGCGATCGCCAGCCAGATCAGCGAGGATAGCGAGAGGAGTCGCATGGCCTGAAGCTACCCGTGACCGGCCGTTCGGCAACACGAGAGCGCCCGGCGGCATCACCGTCGATGCGCCGGGCGCTGCTCGAGGTTGTTGATGAGACCGCGGGCGCGACCCGCCCCCCGGCGACCTACTTGGGAGCGGGGGGCACGATC
Source organism: Gemmatimonadota bacterium (assembly GCA_029884275.1). Lineage (GTDB taxonomy): Bacteria > Gemmatimonadota > Gemmatimonadetes > Gemmatimonadales > GWC2-71-9 > JADJOM01. The sequence continues at coordinate 4,621 of JAOUIC010000195.1, forward strand.
ACCGCATCCACCACGTACACCATTCCGTTGCCGGCCTTGACGGCGCCGAGGATCTTGGCGCCATC
>JAOUIC010000196.1 GCA_029884275.1 Gemmatimonadota bacterium
GTTCTCCTTGTCGTATTCGTCGGTCGAGACCCGGCCGCCGGCGCCGGCCTTCAGCTCCCGCCGGTCGAGCTGGCTGAGCCGGCCGTAGGCCGGAAACCGGTCGATGGCGAAGTAGACCGACCCGTCCTCCCCGCGATAGGCGGCCCCCCTGGCCAGCAGCCCCTCCACCAGCGAGATCATCGCCGGGACGAAGTCCGTGGCCCGTGGGTGGACGTGCGCCGGCCGGATGCGGAGCCAGTCACGGTCCTGGAAGAACGCCTGCGCGAACGGCTCGGTGAAGCTCCGGATGTCGGTCCCGCGCGCGCCGGCCTCCCGGATGATGCGGTCATCCACGTCGGTCAGGTTCATGATGTGGAACACCGAGAGCCCCGAGGCCTCGAGCCAGCGGCGCAGCAGATCCTCGAACAGGAAGGTCCGGAAGTTCCCGATGTGGGCGTAGTTCCAGATGGTCGGCCCACAGGTGTACATCGAGACCCGCCCGGGCCGGATCGGCTCGAGCGGGTCGACCTGCCGGGTGAGCGTGTTAAAGAGCCGGAGCGCCACGGGAACCGTCGGCGGGATACCGGACGTGGAGGGTCCGCTGGGGGAACGGGATCTCGATTCCCTCCCGGTCGAGGCGTCCCTTGATGCGGCGCTGGAACTCCCGCTGGACCGACCACTGCTGGCCGGGGCGGGTCCGAAGCAGGGTGCGCACGGTGATAGCCGAATCGGCGAGCCCCTCGATGCCGGCCACCTCAGGCGGCCCGTCGAACCGGTCGCTCCATTCCGGGTCGGCCGCCATCGCTTCGGCCTCGTCCTGGAAGACGCGGATCGCGCGATCGAGGTCGGTGTCGTAGGCCACGCCCACGTCCACCACCGCCTGCGACCAGGTCCGGGTCATGTTGCTGACGGTGGTGATCGCCCCGTTGGGGATCATGTGGACGCTCCCCTTGAGGTCGCGCAGCACCACCATCCTGAGGGTCATCCGCTCGACGACACCGGACTTCCCGGCGATCTCGATGATGTCCCCGACGGCGAACTGCCCCTCCAGCAGGTAGAAGAACCCGGAGATGACGTCCTTCACCAGGCTCTGGGCCCCGAAGGAGAACGCGAGACCGACAATACCGGCTCCGGCGAGCAGCGGGCCGATGTCGATGAAGACATCGAGGGTGAGCAGCACGCCAAGGAGCATGAACACGACGCGTGTCACGCTCCGGAGCAGTTGCGAGATGGTCCGGCCGCGCTGCTCCCGCGCCGTGAGCATCGCATCATCGCCGTCATCCACGGCACGTTCGATCCGGTGGGTGACAGCCCTGACAAGGCGGATCGCCGCGAAGCACCCCACCCAGATGACGGCGACCCGGAGGAGGTCCCGGGTCAGCGCCGCGGCGTCGATCTCGAGCGACTTCGCGAGCTCGCCGATCCAGTCAGGGAAGGCCAGCAGCAGCTTGGGCACGACGGCACCTCATGCCAGGGAGTACGACAACGGGAGGGGAACATAGGAACGCGCCGCCCGGGCTTCAACCCGGACGGCGCGATTCGCCTCGATCGGAGCGGGGGTCAGGATGCCGGCGGCCGGACGATGAGGGTGGGGTGCGAGGATGCCCGGACCACCTTGTCGGCGATACTCCCCAGCACCAGGCGCTCGAACCCGCCGGCGCCGTGGCTGGCCAGGACGATCAGGTCCGCGCCAGTCACGTCGGCCTGGGCGATGATGGCCTCGGCGGCCCGCGGCCCCTCCACGGCGTAGGTCCTCACCACGTTCCCCTCCTGCCGCAGCCGGGAAGCGATGCCGTCCAGGTAGCGCGCCGCGCCGGCCCGGAGCTGCTTCTCGGTCTCCGCCATCGCCGGGAGAACCGCCAGCCCCGACGGATCGGCGATCGGAAGCGGTGGCTCGATGATCATGACCAGGCCGAAGGCCGCCCCGAAGGGCTTCCCCAGAGTGACCGCCACGCCCAGCGCGCGCTCCGCGAAGGACGACCCGTCGAGCGCCACCAGGATGGTCTTCAGGTCGGGAGGTGGTGGGGTCGATCCGGCCGGGCGGATCATCAGCACCGGCACGTGCAGCCGCCTCATGAGGTGATCCGCCACGCTTCCCAGCCAGAACCGGCTCATCGGGCCGCGGCCATGGGTGGTGATGACGACCAGGTCCGCCCCTGAATCTTCCACATGGCCCTGCAGCGCGTCCGCCACTGCGCCGTCCAGCAGCACCCCCGTCACCGGGACGTTGGCGGTCAACCGCACCCGGTCGACGATGCTGCTGAGATAAGTCTGCTCCCGGGCCCGGTTTTCCTGGTCAAGCTGAGCCTCGATCTCGGGCACTTCCAGCGCCGTCGCGAGTGCAGGCACCGGATGATGCACCAGCGCCAGCTGCAGGATCGCTCCGCACCGGCGTGCAATTTCCGCCGCCGCCGGCAGGGCCTGCTCTGCGAACGGCGAACCGTCCAGCGGAACACAGATCGATCGGAATGGGGTCGTGGTCATGGAACCTCCCGCGCGAAGGCAGTCACGCTGCTGCGCCAAACTTCGGCTGGGCTGTGTGAAGGCTCGGTGAAGCCCCGGCGAAGCGCCTCAGACTGCGCTCAGGCCAGCCACTCCACCAGCAGCACCCCCGCCAGGGCCAGGGCCTGCAGCAGGAGCCCCCCAGCCGCCAGCCGGCGGAAGCGTCCCACGCCCAGCGTCAGGACGGTGATCAGCTTGAACAGGGTGTTGGACAGCACGCCCACCGCGAGGGCCGAGACCACGATCGGCGTCGAGAGCCCTTCCGCGGCGAGACGGGCCATGGAATAGGTCAGGGCGTCCATGTCGGTCAGGCCGAGAAACGCCGCAGTCGGAAGCACTCCCTGATCGCCGAACTCGCGGTGGACCAGCACCAGGAGCATCAGGATGATCTGGAACCCTGCCGCCAGGAGCAGCGCAGACCCGAGCCGGAGCGGGCTCTTCAGCGCCGGGGATGCCGCCGGCGTCTCCCCGGCGCCCCATCGCCACCAGACCATCAGTGCTCCCGCGACGAAGGCTGGCAGGAGGGCGCCGGCGAGGGGGAGCGCCACCGACGGCCGAAGGGCCAGGGTGACGATCGTGATGCGGGGAAGCAGTGCGGCGCAGGCACCGATCACGCCGACCGCGAGGGCGTCGTGACTGCTGTGGTCGAGCCTGCTTTCGCGGGAGGACTGGAGCGTGACGGCGGTCGAGGAGACGATGCCACCGAGGATGCCCGCCAGGGCCGGCCCCCGGGTTGGACCGATGGCCCGACGGGCGATGAATCCGGCGTAGCTGAGACCCGAGACGAGGAGCACGACGCCCCAAAGGCTCCTGGGACGAACGCCGCCCAACGGCCCGTACGGGCCCACCGGCAGGATCGGGAGGAAGACCAGCGCCAGCACCGCGAACTGGAGGCCGCCGCGGAGTTCGGCCTCGCCCAGGCGGCGGACGAAGCCATGGATCGTGCTCTTCTCCCGCAGGACCAGCACGACCACCGCTCCCGCCGCCGCGGCGAGGCGCGCCTCCCCGAGGCCGGCAACAGCTCCCAGGCCCAGGACGACCAGCGCTGCCGCTTCGGTCGTCCCATCAGCCGCGTCGTCCCCGCCACGCCGGGCGGCGGTCACATACGCCGCGACGGCCAGCGCGGCCACTCCCAGGAGGATCGCGGTGGCGGGAAGCGCCAGCCCCGCCGCGCCCAGCAGGCCGGCGAGTCCCCCTGCCAGACCGATGAGAAAGAAGGTGCGGGCGCCGGCGAAGCGGGCCGCGGGTCCGCTGGCGTGGCCGGACCATTCCCGCTCGATCCCGACGGCGAGCCCAACGAGCCCCGCGATGACCAGGCCGAGCGGTGAGAAGGCCTCACTCATCAACGCCACTCCGGAGAGACCCGATGGAGTCTACCTTCTCCGTCCCGATTCCGCGCCCCGCGGGAAGGCCCTCAGCGAGTGTCAGAGGTGCGGCAGGTCGAGACGCCGAAGAGCCGGTAGAGCGGACAGAACCCCGACAGACCCGTTGCCACCGGAATCAGCCCCAGCAGGGTCAGGTACTTGAAGGGAGGCTCAGCCGCGCCGTAGAGCCCGAGGACGACGACGCCGATCACGAGGCGGATGGCGCGGTCCACGCGCCCGGTGTTCACGTAGGACATGGTGACCTCACAGGGGGACGGTCAGGACCGCGCAGGGGGCCACATGCATGAGGCGGCGCGCGATGCTTCCGGCCTCGATGGCGCCGGCGGGCCCGCCCCGGCGGTAGCCGATCACGAGGATGTCGGCCGCCGATCGCCTCGCCTCCTCCACGATCGCCTCCACCACGTCGCCCCGGTGCACCACGAGGAAGGGGCCGGAGTGATCCGCCTCCCCCCCTTCCCACTCGGCGCCGCCGCCCGCGGGGCTCCGGCGCGCGTCCTCGATCGCCTGCAGCAGCCGCTCGCTCCGGCCGGTGATGAGCGGCGTCACGCCGACTTCGTTTGAGTAGGCGGGCTCGACACTCACCACATGGGCCTTCCCGCCAGCCGCCCGGGCGAATTCGAGCGCCGTCCCCAGGATGGCGAGGCCGCGGTCCCCCCCGTTGAGCGCAATCAGGATATGGTCGAGCCGCGGATCTCCGGTGGGAACAAACAGGCACGGGACGGAACTGCGGCGAGCTACCGAATCGGCGGTGTCCCCGATCATGAGCCGCTGCACATCTGACCGATGCTTGCGGCCCGC
>JAOUIC010000197.1 GCA_029884275.1 Gemmatimonadota bacterium
GTTCCGTGCGGATTCTCCTGCTTTTGACCGTGCCGACTCTTCTGCAGGCGCAGGCACCTCAGGGCCAGGAAGCACCGGTGGTCACGCTCGGCCTGGAGGAGGCCCTCGCCCAGGCGAGGAACTACAATCCCGAGTACCGCCAGCAGCTCAACAACCTCTCGACCGCCAACACCCAGGTCCGAAGCGCCTACGGGTCCCTGCTCCCCGGCGCCTCGGTGTCGGCCGGCATGGACTACACCGGTTCGGGCCAGACCAACTTCGGTCAGGGCTTCACGCGGTCAACCTCCGCGGTCGTCGGATCGAGCTACAGCGCCGGCTTCTACTGGGACATCGACGGTACGCGCCTGCTCGCCCCCTCGATCGAGAAGTCGAACCGGGAGGCGGTTTCGCAGGAGATCTCCAGTGAAGAGGCTCGGCTCCGGTTCCTCATCTCGGACCAGTACCTCACCGCGGCCGCGGCCGGCGCCGAGGTGACCGTGGCCCGCGAGCAGGTGCTCCGGAACCAGACCTTCCTCGACCTTGCGAGCGCCCGATACCGGGTTGGGCAGGGGACACTCATCGAGGTTCGCCAGGCAGAGGTCCAGAAGGCCCAGGCGGACGTCGATCTGCTCCGGACCGTCTACCTGGAGAAGGACGCCAAGCTGGAGCTGTTCCGCCGGATCGGCGTGGCGCCACCGGTCCCGGTGGAACAGATCGCCTTGAGCGATTCGTTCCCGGTGACGCCGGTCGGGGTCGGACTCGACCAGGTGCTGCAGGAGGCGGAGGACTTCAACCCGCAGCTCAAGGCACTCAGGGCCCGGCAGCAGGGCGCCGCGACCAACGTCAAGTCGGCGCGGACCGAATACCTCCCCTCGCTCTCGCTGCGGGGCGGCTGGAGCGGGTTCACCCAGGAGCAGACCGACAAGGACCTGCTGCTGTCACAGTCGCAGGCCGCCGCACTTGGCGGCGCCAGCTCCTGTCTGACGCAGGACTCCGTCCGGGTCGGCGCCGGCCTGGCGCCGATCGCCCCCACGCCGTCCACCTGCTACACGGCACTCGGGCTAGATCCGACGACGCAGCAGCTGACTTCCCAGACTCAGAACGCGATCCTGGACGCGAACAACCAGTTCCCGTTCAACTTCACCAACGCGCCCTTCGGCGCGAGTCTGTCGATCTCCCTCCCGATCTTCTCCGGGTTCAGCCGCCAGCTCCGGGTACAGCAGGCGCGGGAGTTCCAGCAGGATGCCGACGAGAGCGTCCGGGCGCAGCAGCTGCTGGTGCGCAGTGGCGTCACCAGCCGGTACCTCGCCTGGGAGACCGCCTACGAGGCGATCGCGGTCCAGGCGGCTGGCCGGGACGCCGCCCGCGATCAGGTGCGACTGGCCCAGGACCGCTACCGCCTGGGCACCGGGACCGCCCTCGAAGTCAGCGACGCCCAGATCGCCGTGCGTCGCGCCGAAGGGGACTACATCGCCGCAGTGTACGAGTACCACCGGGCCCTCGCCGCGCTGGAAGCAGCGGTCGGCCGCCCGCTCAGCCAATAACGGACGAGGGGATCAATGTCACGCCGCATGAAGCTCGGATTGATGGGGGGCCTGGTCGTCGCCATCGTGGCGGCCGTCATCGCCTTGGGCGCAGCCAAGAACAGGAACAAGCCGGTGGAAGTCCGGATGGAGGCCGTCGGCGCGCGGGACCTGGTCGCCGTGGTCTCGGCCAGCGGCCGGATCGAGCCTGACACCAAGGTGGACGTGCTCTCCGACATCCAGGGGCGCATCACCCGCATCGCCATCCATGAGGGAGACATGGTCAAGAAGGGCCAGTTCCTCCTCGAGATCGACGACGCGGTCTATCAGGCGGCGGTGAGCCGGGCCCGTGGGCTCGTGGCTTCGGCCCAGAGCGATTTCCTCCGCTCCCGGGCCAATGAGGATCAGGCTCGGCGCTCGCGGGACCGGGCGCTGGAGCTGCAGCGCGCCGACTCGAGCCTCATCACCCGGGAAGCGGTGGAGCAGGCGGTCACCGCCTACGACATCGCGCTGGCCAACACCAAGGCCAGCGAGGCGGGGCGCGATCAGGCCAAGGCGGCGCTGCAGGAGGCGCAGGACAACCTCCGCAAGACCAGGATCATCGCGCCGATCTCCGGCCGGGTCACACGGCTGGCGGTCGAGGAGGGCGAGGTGGCCGTCCCCGGGACCTTCTCCCGCGACGTCGGGCTGCTCGCCACCATCGCGGACCTGTCCGTCATCCTGGCAAAGGTGCAGGTGGACGAGACGGACGTGGTCAGGCTCTCGCTCGGCGATTCGGTCGAGGTGTCCATCGATGCCTTCCCGGACACCACCTTCGTCGGCCGGGTGACCAAGATCAGCAACAGCGCCCGCCTCACCGCGACCTCGACGGCTTCCGGCTCGACGGACCGGGCGGTGGACTTCGACGTGGAGATCACGCTGACCAACCCGCCGGCGGACATCCGGCCGGACCTGTCCAGCACAGCGCGGATCGTTACCGACGTGCGGAAGGGCACGCTGAGCGTTCCGATCATCTCGCTCACGGTCCGGGAGCACACTGACGTGCCCAGCGAGGCGCGGCCCGCCGCGGCCGCCGACACCGGCGCCACCGGCAAGAAGAAGCACGAGCGCGAGGGGGTCTTCGTGGTCGCCAACGGCGTGGCCAGCTTCCGGCCGGTCAAGGTCGGCATCGCGGGCGACGAGTACTTCGAGGTGCTCGAAGGCGTGGCGCTGGGCGACACCATCGTCGCCGGACCCTACCAGGCGGTTCGCGACCTGAAGGACAGCACCAGGGTGAAGTCCAGCGAGGCCGACACCACCAAGAAGAAGGCGTCATGAGCGACCGCGTCATTCACGTCGAGGAGTTGCGCCGCGAGTACCAGATGGGCGCCGAGCGGGTGCTGGCGCTCCGCGGCCTGACCCTGACGATCCGCCGCAACGAATACGTGGCCATCATGGGCCCGTCGGGATCGGGCAAGTCCACCCTGATGAACCTGCTGGGGTGCCTCGACACGCCGACCGGCGGCACCTACTGGCTGAGCGGCCAGGAAGTCTCCCGGCTGTCGGACGACGCCCTGGCCCGGGTCCGGAACCGCGAGATCGGTTTCGTGTTCCAGACCTTCAACCTGCTGCCGCGCGCCACGGCGCTGCACAACGTGGAGCTCCCCCTGGTCTACGCCGGTGTGACCGCCCGTGAGCGGCGCCAGCGGGCCGAGGAGGCGCTCACCCGGGTCGGCCTGGCGGACCGCATGCACCACCGGCCCAACGAGCTGTCGGGCGGCCAGCGCCAGCGGGTGGCGATCGCGCGGGCGCTGGTCAACCGGCCGTCGCTGCTGCTGGCGGACGAGCCGACCGGCAACCTCGACAGCCAGACCAGCGAGGAGATCATGGCGGTCTTCCGCGAGCTGCACCGCCAGGGCCAGACCATCATCGTGGTGACCCACGAGCCGTCCATCGCGGCGCACGCCGGGCGCACCGTGGTGCTGCGCGACGGCCGTCTCGACAGCGATACGCGGGCTGGCCGGGCCGCCGCCTGACATGCCGCTGCTCGACGCCATCCGGCTCGCGCTGCACGCGATCCGGGCCCAGAAGCTCAAGAGCTTCTTCTCGCTGGTCGGCGTGCTGATCGGGGTCACGTTCCTGATTGCGGTGGTGTCGATCGTCCAGGGCATGAACGTGTACATGGAGGACCAGTTCGCGAACCGGCTCATCGGTCTGAACACCTTCCAGCTTCGCCGCATGCCCGGCATCAACACCGGCAACGTCTCGGAGGAGACCTGGCGGGAATGGCAGCGGCGGCGGCGCATCCAGATCGCCGACGCGCAGGTGCTGACCGCCAGCCTCAGGACCCCGTCGCTGACCAGCCGCTACTGCTCCGAGCGGATGGTCCTCTCGCACGGCGGCAAGCAGGCGAGAGACATCGAGGTCGAGGCGGCCGACGCCCACTACTTCCAGATCAAGAACTACGAACTGAGCGCGGGCCGGGCCTTCAGCGCCCAGGAGGTCCGCGCCGGCGTGCCGGTCATCGTCGTCGGGGACCTGATCGCGGAGAAGCTCTTCGCCGGGACCGACCCGCTGGGGAAGACGATCGCGATCGAAGGGCTTCCCTACCGCGTCATTGGTGTCGTCGCCAAGCAAGGGACGCTGTTCGGGATTTCGCTGGACAAGTTCGCGATCGTGCCCTTCACCACGCCCGTCCGGGGGACCGCGTGCGGCGCGCTCGGCGGCATCGACGAGTTCCACGTGAAGGCGGGCTCGATCGTGGAGATGCGGCAGGCGATGGACGAGGTGGAGTCCATTATGCGCACCCGGCGCGGCCTCAAGCCGACACAGGAGAACGACTTCAACCTGCAGACCGCCGAGGGCGCCCTGGCGGGCTGGCGCAAGATCAGCCGGATCCTGTTTGCCGCGCTTCCTGGACTGGTGGCCATCTCGCTGGTGGTCGGCGGCATCGTGATCATGAACATCATGCTGATGGCCGTGGCCGAGCGCACCCGGGAGATCGGGATCCGCAAGGCGCTGGGCGCCCGACGCCGCGACATCATGGCGCAATTCGTGGTGGAGAGTGCCACACTCGCGACGCTGGGCGCCATCCTCGGCATCGGCGCGGGCATCGGCCTCGCGTTCGTCGTGAAAGCCGCGACGCCGCTGCCTGCGGCCGTGGCGCCCTGGTCGGT
>JAOUIC010000198.1 GCA_029884275.1 Gemmatimonadota bacterium
GCAGGTCGGCCTCGACCCGCACCGCGCGCGGCGCCTCGGCCAGCTCCACCAGGGTGCCGTCCAGATCCAGAAAGAGCGCCCAGTCCAGCGCCGGGGGAGGTGGAAGCGCCTGTCGCCTCATACCGCGCGGACGTAGCTCGAGCCGACCCCCGCCGGTGCGACGAAGGGAGCACGCTCGAGCACCCGCCCGCGCCGGCGCATGAGCGCGGCGTCAAGCAGCATCCGTCCGGCCCAGCGGTAGACGTTGAACTCGGCGACCAGGGCGCGCATCAGGCGCATCCGGTCGCGCTGTTCCGAGGGGTGCATCGTGAGCGCCACCTGGAGCGCCGCGGCACACTGATCGGCGTCGTAGGGGTTGACCGCCAGCGCCTCCGGCAGCTCGCGGGCGGCACCGGTGAACTGACTGAGGATCAGCACGCCCCGGTCGTCGTCCCGCGCCGCCACGAACTCCTTGGCCACCAGGTTCATGCCGTCGTGCAGGCTCCCCACGAAGCAGAAGTCCGCCCCGCGATAGTAGCGGTAAACGTCGCGGGGCTCGTGATGCGACACCTTCAGGATGATCGGCACCCAACCGTCCCGCCCGAACTGGGCGTTGATCCGCGCGGCGTGGGCCCGGACCTGGTACTCGTGGTGCTGGTATTCCTCGATGACGGTGCGGCTGGGCGCGGCGATCTGGATGTACGTGACCCGGCCGATCCAATCCGGATTCAGCTCCAGCAACCGCTCCACCGCGCGGAACCGCTCCAGGATTCCCTTGGTGTAGTCCAGCCGGTCGACGCCGATACCGATGGTGACCCCGGCGGCGATCCCCGACTCCTCCCGCACCTGCCGGCGGCAGTCCGGGACGGGGACCGCGACCATCTCGGGCGGCGGGGGCCACGCGATCGAGATCGGGTAGCGGCGCACCGCCGTGAGCTTGCCTCCGTGCGACACCGTAAATGCCTCCCGGTCCACCCTCGCCTCAATGGTGTCATCCACCGACGCCACGAAGTTGTTGCAGTGGCTCTGGACGTGAAAGCCGAGGATGCTGCTGCCGAGCAGACCGGCGAGGAGATCCTCGCGCCAGGGACAGATGGCGAAGGCCTCCGGATTGGGCCACGGGATATGCCAGAAGGTGATGATGGTGGCGCCAGGCAGCGCCTCGCGCACCATCTTGGGCAGCAGCGCGAAGTGATAGTCCTGCACCAGCACGATGGGAGCCGAGGTCTTGGCCTCGGCCACGACCGCCTCGGCGAACCGCCGGTTGACCGCGACGTAGTGTGCGTAGTCGGCCGAGCGGAAGATCGGCCGGATGTGGGCGGCGTGGCACAGCGGCCAGAGGCCCTCGTTGGCGAAGCCATAGTAGTAGCCGGCTTCCTCGTCCGGGGTCAGCCAGACCCGCCGGAGCCGGTAGGCGGGCTGCTCGGGCGGCAGCACGATGGCGTCGTGGGCATCCACCACCGCCCGGTCGGCGGACCCGCTGCCGTGCGCGATCCAGGTACCGCCGCAGGCCCGCATGATCGGCTCCAGCGCGGTGACCAGGCCGCTGGCGGGCCGCCGGGTCTCGATCCGTCCACCACACTGCTCGTGCAGGTACGGCTCGCGGTTGGACACCACGATGACGTCTTCCCCCTGCAACTCCCCGTGCAGCATGCGGCGCAGGGTCTCCGGTGACCAGGTGATCTGGGTCTCGTCCCGCTCGCGCGCCTCGGACTCGAATTCCCGGATCAACCGCGCCAGGTCGCGAGCAATCGGCCGGAACTCGGGCGCCTCACGCCGGCCGGGGTTCACCGGCTCTCGCAGCAGTCCCTCGCCCCTCAGCAGCGCCTTCATCCCCGCGACCCACCCCCGCCAGGACAGCTGCGCCACCACCACCGTGATGAACGACACCACCACCGACAGCCAGACGAACGCCACGAACAGGTAGCGGCGGGTCTCCGCCCCGCGCGACTGGATATATCCCATGTCCTGCACCACCAGCAGGGCGCCGGCGGAATCCGTCCCAATGGGGAGCGGCTCGATCGCGACATGGAGGAGCCCCTGCACCCCGGCCACGACCTCGCTCCCGCCGCGGCGGTGCCCGCGGAGGAGCTCGCACTTCATGTCCGATGGAAGAAGGCTGGTCGCGATCGGCGGGCTGTCCGGCGAGGCGCAATACCCCATCGCCACCAGCCGCTCGTCATGCGTGAGGCTGTTGAACAGGAGTTGCACGCCGTCGCTGGATCCACTGGCCATCATCGCGCCGAGCGGCGCCCGCACCGACGTGGCGATCAGGCGCGCCCGGGCGTCGAGGTCACGCACCGACCACCGCTGGATGAGCCGGTCCACCAGCGGCACGGCGGCATACGCCAGCAGGCCGAGCACGATCGTCAGCGGCAGGACGAATCGCAGGGTCAATCGCATGCCGGCCTCCTTGCTCGTTGCTGGACGTCGCGGGCTGGTCGGGCCACGAGGGCGCTCGGAACCACGGGGACGGTCACAATTTCCCCTGCCGCCCCACTCATCTCAAGGCCGGTCGATATTCGGTCCCTTGACATCGCGCCGGGAACCGGAACCACACACGACCGCGGCCACCCCTCGGGGTGGCCGCGGCGCATGGGCCCTGCTGGATTCGAACCAGCGACCAACGGATTATGAGTCCGCCGCTCTAACCGGCTGAGCTAAGGGCCCGGAGTCTCCGCGCTGTACGCCAGCACCCGCTCGTACAGCGCAATGTGACGTTCCACCATCAGCTCGCGAGTGAACAGCTTGGCCACCCGGGCGCGACCGGCATCCCCCATCCGCTCGCGCAGGAACGGGTCGTGCGCCAGCGCGTCGAGTGCCTCCGCCAGCGCCCGCACATCGTGCACCGGCACCTCGATGCCGGTCTCACCCGGCGCGTTGACCTCCCTGACCCCGGTCGGGACCGCGGTGGTGATCACTGGCCGCCCCGCCGCCATCGCCTCCAGCGCCACCAGCCCGAACATCTCATCCACGCTGGTGGACGGCAGCACCAGGAAGTCCGCATCCGCCATGCGCCGCGGCAGGTCGGCGTCAGGATACTCGCCGTGGAACCGGACCCGGTCGGCCAGCGCCAGCGCCTGCGTGAGGGTCTTGAGCCGCGCGCCCTCCGGCCCCGCCCCGACAATGTCCAGCCGGAGATCCGGCACCCGCTCCAGCGCCCGGAGCAGGACATCCACGCCCTTCCACCGCACCAGCCGCCCGATGAACAGGGCCCGCGGCGTCGCGTCGATCGGCCGGGTCGGGAGTTCGGCCCACCGGCTGGTGTCGACCCCGAAGGGGATCACTTCGGTCTTGCTCTCCAGCCCCTCGAGCTCGCGGCACAGCGCCAGGTGCGCCCGGCTCGGCACCACGATCGCCGCGGCGCGGCGCAGCACGAACCGGGAGAGGAACCGGTACCCGGGCCAGCGCCCGTCGGCGTGCTGGGTCACCACGACCGGAGTCCGGAACCGGAGGAGACTCGCCAGGTCCGCGAGCGGATGGGGATGGTGGAGGTGGATGATGTCGGCGGTGCGGAGCGCCGCGAGCAGGTAGCCCGGCGCGATCTCGGCAAACCCCAGCTCGCCGAACGAGAACGCCCGGGTCACCGTGGTCCGCTGCCGCAGTCCCTTGGGGCCGCCCAGCCGGCTTTCGACCGCTACGACCGCCACCTCGTGCCCCAGCTCCGCGGCCCCCTCGGCCAGGTCCTGGACCACGCGCTCCATGCCGCCGGAGTGCGGCCAGTAGTACTTGGCGAGGTGGAGGATGCGCATGACGGTGGCCGGAAGTTGGGTGTGGTGTGAGGGTGTGTCAACGACAGTCGCCCGGTATATTCCCCGGCGCATGATCGCCCTCCGGCTCCTCCCCCGACCGATGTCCGCCGCGACCCGCATCGCCTGATGCGCGCCATCGTCGTCTCTCCCACCTACATCGACCCCGCCACCCGCGGCAAGCTGCGGGCGCTGGTGGGTCTCGGCTGCACCATCAGCATCGCGGTGCCGGCGCGCTGGGCCCCCACCGCGCGAGGACCGGTGCTGTCGGCGGCCTGGGGAGACGACGGTGGCGTCCGCGTGGTGCCGATTCCCGTCTCCAGCGAGCGCGGTGACCTGGTGAAGTGGTCGGGGAGCGACCTCCACCGCCTGTTCAGCGAATTCCGGCCCGACATCATCCAGATCGAGGCGGAGCCGGTGACTCCTGCGGCGGCGGTGGCGAGCGCGCGGGCGGAGAAGCTCGGCATCCCGCTGACGATCTTCGCCTGGGAGAGCCTCGCGCGGCGGGCCGGGATGATCGAGCGCTGGCGGCGGGGACGAACCCTCGGGCGGGCGCGGGCCCTGGTCGGCGGCAACAAGCTGGCCGCCCGCCTGCTGAGTAAGGATCGCGGCGACGTCCCCGTTGCCGTGATCCCGCAACTGGGTCTCACCCCGCCGCTCGAGATCCAGCGCCCCACTCACCCCGACCTCTCCATCGGGTTCATCGGCCGGCTGGTCCCCGAGAAGGGGCTCGACATCCTGCTCCGCGCCTGCGTGAAACTGCTGGGCCGGTGGCGGCTCACCGTGGTGGGAAGCGGGCCCCAGCAAGAGTCGCTCGAGGCGCTCGCGGAGAAGCTTGGCATCGCCGCGCGGGTCACCTGGCTCGGGCCCCTGCCGGCGCCAGAGGTGCGCCGGCTATGGGCTGACATCGACTGCC
>JAOUIC010000199.1 GCA_029884275.1 Gemmatimonadota bacterium
CGGCATGTGCTGGTGCGCCATGAGCAGGCGGCAGCGCACGCGGCGGATGGGTACGCGCGCGCCTCAGGCCGGCCGGGCATCTGCCTGGCGACCTCCGGGCCGGGCGCGACCAACCTCGTGACCGGGCTCGCGACCGCTCAGCTCGACAGCTCGCCAGTCGTGGCCATCACCGGCCAGGTGCCGAGGGCGATGATCGGGCGCGATGCGTTTCAGGAGACCGACATCATCGGGATCACGCTGCCCATCACCAAGCACAGCCTCAGCGTGGAGGACATCTCGGAACTGCCTGAGAAGGTGCGGGAGGCCTTCGCGATCGCGACCAGAGGGCGGCCGGGGCCCGTGCTGATCGACATTCCGAAGGACGTGCAAACTCAACGGGCGGCGTGGCGTCCCGCGGTCGTGCCTGCTGCTGCACGCCCCGACGCGAGCCCAGTGCCGACAGCCCTGGGCGACGACATCGGGACAGCGGTCCGGCTCATCGCGCAGGCGGAACGCCCGCTCTTGCTGCTCGGCCGTGGAGTGATCCTGAGTGGGGCCTACGCGGAGGTCCGGGCCCTGGCCGAGAAGACCGGCATGCCGGTCATCACCACGCTGCTCGGGATCAGCGCGATTCCCGAATCCCACCCGCTGCACCTCGGCATGCCCGGCATGCACGGTGAGGTACACGTGAACCGCGCCATCCAGCAGGCCGACCTGCTGGTGGGTATCGGACTCCGCTTCGACGACCGGGTGACCGGGAACACGGCGGGGTTCGCCCCTCGCGCGCGGATCATCCATGTCGACCTTGATGCCTCGGAGATCGGCAAGAACGTGTCGGTGGAGGTCGCGCTGGTGGGTGACGCGGGCGCGGTGACGCGACGCCTCCTCGGCGCCGTCGCGCCGCGCGGGTGCGACCCCTGGTGGGCGGAGATCGACACGTATCGGCGGGAGAGGCACCAGCAGTACCGCGGTGACATGGCCCCTGAGACGATCCTGTCAGCCATCCGGGCGGCCAGCGGGCCGGGGTGCACGATCGTCTCCGATGTAGGCCAGCACCAGATGTGGGTCGCGAAGCACTACAGCTATGAGGAACCCAACTCGCACATGACCTCCGGCGGGCTCGGGACCATGGGGTTTGCGGTGCCGGCCGCGATGGGGGTGCACTTCGCGCGGCCGGGGCGGCCAGTCTGGGCCATCTCGGGGGACGGTGGCTTTCAGATGAACATGCAGGAGATCGCCACCATGGTGCAGGAAGGTCTCCCGGTGAAGATGGCGGTGTTCAACAACGGCTACCTCGGCATGGTGCGGCAGTGGCAGCAGTTCTTCCACGGCCGGCGCTACTCGGCCACACCGATCTGGAGCCCGGACTTCGTGAAGCTCGCGGAGGCGTACGGCATCGCGGGGTACAGGGTGGAATACGCTCGGGAGATCGAGGAGGCTGTGGCGCGCGCGGTCCGCGAGCCCGGCCCGGCGCTGGTTGAATTCATCATTGAGCAGGAGGCGAATGTGTTCCCCATGATCCCGCCGGGCGGCTCGCTGTCGGAGCCGATCGAGGCGGCGCCGGCCGGAGCCCCGGCCGCATGAGCACGCCTGTGCCGGCCTGGACCATCGCCGCCGTCCTCGACGATGACCTGATCGTGGTGGAGCGCGTGATTGGCGGCATCCGCCGGCGCCACGTTCCGATCGGCGACCTCGCGATGGGGCCGGCGCGGGGGCACGGGGTGTTGCGGCTCACCTGTTCGACACACTCCGACTGGCCCGCGACCCAGCGGCTGGCGAACCAGCTGCGCCGGATCGTCGGTGTCCAGGCGGTGAGCGTGCATGCGGCTGGCGACTGCCTGACGCGGGAGCAGGCGCTGGTTCGGGTGCGGGCCACCCCCTCCCGTCTCGGTACCCTGCTCGACACCCTGGCCCTGTACGAGGCGGTGGTGATCGAGGAACAGTTCGCCGCCCTCGTCGTGCAGGTGACAGGCACGGCGCCGTTCCTCTGCACCTGCCTGCGGGCGCTCGAGCCCTTCGGGGTGCTCGACGTCGCGCGCGGCGGGGCCGTGGTCCTTTCTCCTGGCGACGCGACAACCGGCGGCGCGGCCCCGGCCGCCCGGCCCGCCGCGTCCGCGCCCTTTCTCTCGCCCGACGCCATCATTGCCCTGTCTCCGGAGTCACGATGACCTCGCAGAAGAGCCAATCGCCCCGCATCTATTACGACCAGGATACCGACCGCGCCCGCCTCGCCGGGCGGACCGTCGCCGTCATCGGCTATGGCAGCCAGGGCCATGCCCACGCCTTGAACCTTCGCGACAGCGGCGTCCGGGTGGTCGTCGGGCTTCGCCCGGAGGGCGGGTCCGCCCGCCGCGCCGGGACCGCGGGCCTGGATGTGCGGCCGATCGCCGAAGCTGCTCGCGCCGCCGACGTGATCATGATGCTGGTCCCGGACCAGGACTGCCGCACCATCTACGATGCGGCGGTCGCCCCGGGGCTGACGCCCGGCAAGACGCTGATGTTCGCTCATGGCTTCAACATCCACTTCGGCGAGATCGTCGCCCCCGCCGGCGTGGACGTCTCCATGGTGGCCCCCAAGTCACCCGGGCACCTGGTGCGCAGCGAGTTCGAGGCGGGGCGGGGCGTCCCCGGTCTGGTGGCGGTTCACCAGGACGCGAGTGGCAACGCCCTCGCCAACGCGCTGGCCTACGCCGCCGGCATCGGCTGCGCCCGCGCCGGCGTCTTCGAGACCACCTTCCGGGAAGAGACCGAGACCGACCTCTTCGGCGAGCAGGCGGTGCTCTGCGGCGGAGTCTCGGCGCTCGTCAAGGCCGGCTTCGAGACACTGGTGGAGGCCGGCTACCGGCCCGAAATGGCCTACTTCGAGTGCCTGCACGAGCTCAAGCTCATCGTGGATCTGATCAACCGCGGCGGCCTCTCGTTCATGCGCTATTCGATCAGCGACACCGCGGAGTACGGCGACTATACCCGCGGGCCACGGATCGTGACGGACGCCACCCGGACCGAGATGCGCAAGATCCTGGCCGAGGTACAGAGCGGCCAGTTCGCCCGCGAGTGGCTCGACGAGCACCGTCACGGCGGCGAGAACTTCGCGCGGATGCGGCGCGAGGAGGCCACGCATCCGATCGAGCGGGTCGGCCAGGCGCTCCGCGCGATGATGCCGTGGACCGAGGAAGGGAAGGCCGCCGCGGCTGCCGCGCGCGAGCCGGCGGGTGCCGGCGTCTGAGGCCATGACCGCGCGGACGCTGTTCGAGAAGCTGTGGGATGCCCACCTGGTGACGCCGCCGGTGGGCGACGGGCCCGCCCTGCTGTACGTGGATCTGCACCTGGTGCACGAGGTGACCAGTCCGCAGGCGTTCGAGGGACTTCGCCTCGCCGGGCGCGCGGTGCGCCGACCCGAGTTGACCCTCGCCACCGTGGATCACAACGTCCCGACTGGAGACCGGAGTCTCCCGATCGCGGATCCCGTCTCGCGGCGGCAGGTGGACCTGCTGGTCGAGAACGTGCGCGCGGCGGGCATCGAGCTGCATGACCTGCATTCCCCGACACAAGGGATTGTGCACGTCATCGGTCCCGAACTGGGGCGCACCCAGCCGGGGATGACCATCGTCTGCGGGGACTCGCACACCGCGACGCACGGGGCGTTCGGGGCGCTGGCCTTCGGCATCGGCACCAGCGAGGTGGAGCACGTGCTGGCCACCCAGACCATCCGCCTCTCCCGGCCCCGGACCCTGGAGGCGCGCTTCGTTGGGCGTCCGGCCCCAGGCGTCGGGGCGAAGGACCTCATCCTCGCGCTGATCGGACGGATCGGTACCGCGGGGGCGACCGGGCACATCATCGAGTACACCGGCGAGACGATTCGTGGCCTTACGATGGAAGGCCGGATGACCGTCTGCAACATGTCCATCGAGGCTGGCGCGCGCGCCGGGATGATCGCACCGGACGAGACGACCTTCGCCTGGCTTCATGGCCGCCCGGGCGCGCCACGGGGGGGCGCCTGGCATCAAGCCGTGGAGCGCTGGCGTGAACTGCGTTCCGACCCCGGAGCGCGCTATGACGCCACCGTTGAGCTGGACGTGGGCGTACTCGCCCCGCAGGTGACGTGGGGAACGAACCCCGGCATGGTCGGCGGCATTGACGGGCGCGTACCCTCCCCGTCCGATTTCGCCACCGCGGCGGAACGGGAGGCCACGATGCGCGCGCTCGAGTACACGGACCTCGCGCCGGGGACCCCCTTCGAGGGCATCCCCGTCGACCGGGTCTTCATCGGCAGCTGCACCAATGCCAGGCTCGGAGACCTGCGTGAGGCGGCCCGCATCGTGCGTGGGCGCCGGGTGGCCTCCGGCGTCCGCGCCATGGTCGTCCCCGGCTCGATGCCGGTGAAGGCGGCCGCCGAGCGGGAGGGACTCGACCAGGTGTTTCTGGCGGCGGGCTTCGAGTGG
This sequence comes from Gemmatimonadota bacterium, assembly GCA_029884275.1. Classification (GTDB taxonomy): domain Bacteria; phylum Gemmatimonadota; class Gemmatimonadetes; order Gemmatimonadales; family GWC2-71-9; genus JADJOM01. Next base: position 4,422 of record JAOUIC010000199.1, read on the forward strand.
CGCAACGCCGGATGCTCGATGTGCCTCGGCATGAACCCGGATGTGCTGGCGAGCGGGGAGCGCTGTGCTTCGACCTCCAACCGCAACTTCGAAGGCCGCCAGGGGAAGGGCGGCCGCACGCATCTGATGAGTCCGGCGATGGCGGCGGCCGCGGCCATCGCGGGGCATCTCACCGACGTGCGCCGATGGGTGGTGGAGGGCGAGGAGGCGTTGG
>JAOUIC010000200.1 GCA_029884275.1 Gemmatimonadota bacterium
GCGAGGTGTCGGAGGGGATGCTCTGCTCGGCCCGCGAACTTGGGCTGGGCCAGGAGCACGACGGCATTCTGGAGCTCGAGACCGACGTCGCCCCCGGCACCCCGCTCACCGCGGTCATGCCGGTGGACGACGACCGTCTGCTGATCGATGTCACGCCCAACCGGCCCGACCTGCTGGGCCACCGTGGCGTCGCGCGGGAGCTGGCGCATGCCTACGGGGTCCCGCTTCGGCTGCCGGAGATCCCGGGCGCCACGGGCGACGGGTTGGGGACGCTCCGGCGGGTGGAGGCGACAAGGGCCAGGGTCGCCCATGTCACCGTCGGGACGGAGGACACCGAGGGATGCCGCCGCTTCACCGCGGTCGTCATCACGGATGTCCGGGTCGGCCCGTCCCCGGAGTGGCTGGCCAGCCGGCTCCAGGCCGCCGGTGTCCGCAGCATCAACAACGTGGTTGACGCGACCAACTACGTGATGCTGGAACTCAATCACCCAATGCACGCCTATGACCTCGCCCAGGTGAAGGGGCCGGAGATCATCGCGCGGCGGGCCCACACCGGCGAGACCATCACCACACTGGACGGCACCTCACGTCCGCTGAATCCCGGGATGACCGTGATCGCGGACGCGGCCCGCGCCGTCGGCGTTGGCGGTGTGATGGGGGCGGAGAACACCGAAGTCGGCGCCGGGACCACCAGCCTGCTGGTCGAATGCGCCTGGTTCGACCCCGGCCGGATCCGGCGGACCCGCCGCGCGCTCGGCCTCTCTACCGATGCCAGCTATCGCTTCGAGCGGGGCGTGGACCTCTGGGGCCTGCCGGAGGCGCAGCGGCGTTGCGCCGAACTGATCGTCGCGACGGCCGGCGGCCGGGTGGTGGATGCGGTGGATGTGTGGCCCGATCCCTCGAGCCCCCCGCGCATCTTCCTGCGCAGCGGCCGGGTGGCGCAGGTGCTCGGCACCACCCTCGCCCCGGCCGCGATCGAGAAGTACCTCGTCGCGATCGGCTGCACCGTGCTCTACAAGCCGGAGGATGCGCGCTTCGCGGTCGACGTGCCGGGATGGCGGCCCGACCTCACGGGCGAGATCGACCTGATCGAGGAGGTGGCGCGATTGCACGGCTACGACGCCTTCCCCTCGCACATCCGGCCGTATCGGGTCGGCCGGCTCGGCGACGGGCCGATGGACCGCGCCATGGCGCACGTCCGGGAGGGCCTCGCCGCGCGGGGCCTGCTCGAGACGCACTCCCTGCCGCTCGGTCCCGCCGAGAGCGGGCGGAGCGTCCGGTTGCTCAATCCGCTCGCGGCGGACGACGCCTTCCTCCGCGAGTCGCTGCTGTCGAGTCTTCGGCGCGCGGTACAGCTCAACTGGTCGCGGCAGGTGCGCGATATCCGCCTGTTCGAAGTGGGCACCGTGTTCGTCCAGGGGGGGGCCGGCCTGAGGCCGGTCGAGACCACCCGGGTGGCGGGCGTGCTGAGCGGCGCGCGCGAGCCGGCCCACTGGACCGGCGGCGGCGAGGTCTGCGACGGGTGGGATCTCAGGGCGCTGTTCGAGGCCGCGGTCGCTCTGGCGAATCCGTCCGCACGGTTGCAAGTTGAGAGCGATGGGTGGAGCGCGGTCGCCGCCGACGGCCGGAGCGTCGGCTTCGCCCGGCGGCTGAGCGACGAGCCGCCCGCGTGGGCGGCGCCGGTGTTCGGTTTCGAGCTGGATCTGAGCGACGAAGTTCGCCTGCCCGCCCGGTTCACGCCGCTCCCCACGACGCCGGCCGCCTGGCGCGACATCAACGTGGTGATGCCGGAGGGCGCAACCGTGGCCGACGCCGGGCGAGAGATGCACGCCGCGGTCGGTAAGCTGCTCGAGTCGGCGACCGTGGTCAGTGAGTTCCGCGCCGACGAGATCGGGGCGGGGCGCCGGGCGGTCCAGTTCCGGCTTACCTTCCGGGCGGCCGACCGGACGGTGCGCGACGAAGAGGTGGACGCCGCGGTGGGCAGGATACTCAAGGTGCTGGAGGCCAGGCTTGGCGCACGGTTACGTACGTCCTGACGGCACCGCGCTGTCCGAACTGGGCGAGTTGCTGCAGCATGTCGGCGAGGAACTCGCCGCCTGGCGGCGGCGGTCGCTCAAGGCGGAGGCCGAGCTGGCCGAGGCCAGGTCCAAGGGCGGTGTGCTGGCGGGCCCGGAGCTGATCCAGGCGCGGCAGCGGGCCATCGAGCTCGACGTGGAAGGGCACGCGCTGCAGCAGCGCATCACGGCCGCACGCGACCGGCTGCAGCTGCTCGCCACCCGCCTGGCCTTCCTCGAGAATGAGGCGGGAGAGGGGCCCTGATGAACACCCCCAAGCACGCTGTGCGGGTGACGATCGGGGGAGAGGACTACACCGTCCGCTCCGAACTCCCGGCGGAGTACACCCGGGAAGTCGCGGCGTATGTCGATGCCGCCCTGCGTCGGATTCGCGACATGCTGCCGCAGGTGGAGACCCACAAGGCCGCGATCCTCGCGGCCCTCGCGATCACCGACGAGCTGTTCCAGGCCCGTCGCGGCGACCGCGAACATGCCGGCCGCCTGAACGCCATGGCGGATGAAGTGGCCCGTCTGCTCCCGCCCGCCAAGCGGGGCCGCCGGACCACCGGATCGCACGGCACGGCCGGCTGATCCCGGGGCGCGCGAGCGCCCCCGTTCCTGACAGCGGCGCCGTCCTCCGGGGCGGGCGCCTGGAGCATACAGCGTATGTCTGCCTTCCTGATGCCCTTCATCGAGGGGCTCGTCGCCGGGCTCGTCGTCGCGTTCATCACCTTCCTGGTCATCAGCCGGACCCAGCAGCGCAGCGCGGGCCGCATTCTCGCGGCCGCGCGTGCCGAGGCGGCCGCCGTCGTGTCCAACGCCTCGGCCAAGGCCGAGGAGGCGCGTAGCCAGCTGCTGCTCGAGGGCCGCATGGAGGTGCTCCGCCAGCGGGAGGATCTCGAGAAGGAAGTGGTGCGTCGCCGCGAGGAGTGGGAGCGGCAGGATCGCCGCGCGGAGGAGCGGGAGCGGTCCATCGACCGCCGGTCGGAGGAGGCCCACCGCCAGGAGTCGGCCCTGCAGACGCGCGAGGGGGCGGTCGCTCAGCGGGAGGAGACCAGTCGGGTGCGCGCCGCCGAAATCGAGCGGCTGGCCGGGGAGCAGCGCCAGCGGCTCGAGGCCATCGCGGGCCTGACCTCCGAGGAGGCCCGGCGCGAAGTCCTGCAGCGCGCCGAGGACGAGGCCCGAGGCCAGGCGCAGGCGCTGGGCCGCGACATCCGGGAACAGGCCAAGCGGAGCGCCGACAAGGACGCGAAAAAGATCGTCTCCCTGGCGGTGCAGCGCATCGCCGCCGAGCACACCGCGGAGACCACGGTCTCGGCGGTGGCCCTGCCGACCGACGAGATGAAGGGGCGGATCATCGGCCGCGAGGGACGCAACGTGCGGGCGTTTGAGCAGGCAGCCGGAGTGGACGTCATCATCGACGACACCCCCGACACCGTGATCGTCAGCTGCTACGACCCGGTCCGGCGGGAGGTGGCGCGGCGCGCGCTCGAGGCGCTGATCGCCGACGGCCGGATTCATCCGGGCCGGATCGAGGAGCTGGTCGCGAAATCGAAGAAGGAACTCGAGGCGGAGCTGGTCGAACTGGGGGAAAAGGCGGCCTTCGAGACCGGGGTCCGGGGGCTTCACCCCGAGCTCATCCGGCTGGTGGGTCGGATGCGGTACCGCACCAGCTACGGCCAGAACATCTACGAGCATTCCAAGGAAGTCGCGTGGCTCGCCGGCATGATGGCCGCGGAACTCAAGCTCGACGTGGCGCTGGCCCGCCGCGGCGCCCTGCTCCACGACGTCGGCAAGGTCCTCACCCACGACCACGAGGGCACTCACGTCGAGCTCGGCGTCGAGGTGGCGCGGCGCTACGGCGAGTCGGCGCCGGTGGTGAACTGCATCCACGCGCACCACGACGACGTGCCGCACGAGTCGGCCGAATCGGTGCTGGTGCAGGCGGCCGACGCCATCAGCGGCTCCCGCCCCGGCGCCAGACGCGAGGCGTTCGAGAGCTACGTCAAGCGCCTCACCCGCCTCGAGGAGATTGCCACCGGCTTCCCGGGCGTGGAGAAGGCCAACGTCATCCAGGCCGGGCGCGAGGTGCGTGTGATCGTCACCCCGGACAAGGTGGACGATGCCCAGGCCACCGCGCTCTCGGAGCAGGTGGCCAAGCGGATCGAGAGCGAGCTGCAGTACCCCGGACAGATCAGGGTCGTGGTGATCCGGGAAACCCGAGCCGTGGGAATCGCACGATGACTGCACGTATTCTGGACGGGGTCGCCCTGGGGAAGACCATCCGGCAGGAAGTGGCGGAGGAGGCCGCGCGGTTCAGGGCCCGGGGGATCACCCCCGGACTCGCCGTCGTGCTGGTGGGCGACAACCCCGCGTCGCGGGCGTACGTGGGCAGCAAGGAAAAGGCCTGCCTCGAGGCGGGGATGTACTCCCTGAAGGTCACCAAACCCGCGGAGATCAGCGAGGACGAGCTGCTCGGCATCGTTGACCAGCTCAACCGTGACCCGGCGGTGCACGGCATCCTGGTCCAGCAGCCGCTCCCCAAACACATCAACAC
>JAOUIC010000201.1 GCA_029884275.1 Gemmatimonadota bacterium
GTTGTTGGTGTAGGTCAGCGTCTCATCGCCCCGGATGGTATGCGTGGCGGTGTCGAGGGAGACCCGGATGCTGTAGTCGGCCCGCTGCTGCCAGTACGACGGACCGGGCACGCCGGACGCCGTGCGGTAGACGTTCACTGGCCCGAGGTCGAGCTGGCGGAAGGGCGAGGAGTCCGCGGTGCTGGGCGGCACCGCCAGCTGGGTGTTGACTGGCGACGGCTGCTGCGCGGCGGCGGCCGTTGACCAGAGCAGGGTGGCGCAGAGGAGGGACTGGAGCGGCCGGCGGCCGGCGCCGGAGTGAGACGCGCGAAGGATGGACATGCTCTACCTCATGAAGGGTACCGTGGCCATGCGGGCCTCTGCCTCGCCGTGGAAGCTAGTCACTTGCGGGCTGGTCGTCGTACTCCTCGAGTAACTCCCGGGCCCGCGCGAGTTCGGGGCTCGGCACCGACAGCTGAATGGCCCGTGGCACCGCCCCCTGGAACGACGGCCCGAAGACCCCCGCCTGGTCGTTCTGCCGGAGCACCGGGATGCCGGCGCTCTCGAGTTGCGCCTGCACGAGATCGGCCTCGAGGCCGGTGCCGTACGAGCCGATCCGGACCCAGGTGGCGCCCATTCTCTCTCCTCTTTCTGCTCGGAGGCTACAGCGGAAGGATCATCCCTTCCCGCGCAATCGTGAATCCCCGCCGCGCGATGGCGCGCTGCTGCGGCCCGCCGTCGTCCAGCGCGGGGTTGGAGTTGTTCAGGTGGGTCAGCACGATGCGCGTCTTCCCCTCATCGGCGACTCCCTGCAACGCGTCCATCGTTTGGGCCATGAGCGGGTGCGGCACCTCCGCCGCCGTCCGCCCCGGCAGCTCCTCCATCGACCAGAACGACCCATCCAGCAGCGCGACATCCACGCTGGCCACCGCCTCGGCGACGTCTCGCTCCCACAGACTCCAGGAATTGATGTCGGGAAGGAAGAGCAGGGACGCATCGGGCCCCCGGAACACGAACCCGACCGTGTCGGAGAGCTCGTCCCGATGCGGTACCTTCCAGAGCTGCACCTCGAGGAGCGGGTCGATCCGGTGCCAGCGATCCAGCGCCAGCGGCTTCAGGTCGATCCGGCCCTGCTCGACCAGGAACCTCCACGGGTAGTTGGCGGCGAGGAAGTCGGCCATCGCCTGGGTGCAGTAGACGGGCGTCTTCTGCATTCCCATCCCCTCGTTGCCCAGTTCGGCGAGCCCGGCGTAATGGCCGATATGGGCATGGGTCAGGAAGATGCCGTCGAACGGTCGGCGTGCGGCGGCCCGTGCACGGAACGCCGGCTCGGCGATCAGGTCGAGCTGCCGCGTGATGTCCGGGGTGGCGTCCACCAGGTAGAACCGCTCCGCCTCCGGCTCCACCAGCGCGAGGGACGAAACGAATCGGCCATGCCCCGTCGCCTGGAGGGCGCGCCCCTCGTTGCAGCGGTCGGTGTAGCAGCCGACCTGGGGGAATCCGGCATCCTGCACCGAGCCCAGCACGAGGGCGTAGATGCCGCTGGCGGTGTACCCGGGCGTCGACCGAGGGCCGGGCAGGACGAGGGATCGCGGGAGGAGGCCGGCGGCGGCAAGCGCGGAGAGGAACTGACGGCGGTGCATAGGCTCCCGGGGCAGGCGTGGCGTGGTCTGGCGAAGGATACGGCGCCGCGGCTGGATCAGCCAGCGCTCCCCCTGCGGCAGCTGGATGGATGGGGAGCGGCGAAAAAGAGGGCGGCCTGCCGTATTCCGCAGTGGGAACGTGGCAGGCCGCCCAGCGTACCGGCTACCCGGAGTCGGAAGATCGCTCTTCCGTTCTTCTCTCCTCGACCATCGACGGTTGACTTCCGGTCGGGAGGGCCTTGGAGGCTCCGGCTTCCATTCGTTGGGAGATTGGCTCCTACTCCCAAGTTCGCCGGTACGAGCGCTTCACGTCAGCCGCCTCGCGGAGCGACCTCGTGCACGGCACACCAGCGCGCCGGCCTGGCGTGGGTGGGACGCGCGAGTGGCCCCACCAGCCGAGTGAGTTGATCGTCCAGAGCGAGTGGCTCGTCGCCCCGTTGCCGGGATGCTGGGAGCCCTCTGGCTCACTCGGGAAATGAACGTAATACCCCGGCTCTGAAGAGAAGATGAAGAGATCAGGAAGCCTCCTCATCCCGCTCCCACCCCACGCCGTAGTGCTCCTCACATTCGCGCTCCCGCCCACGCACCACCCGTCGCCCGCGCAGCGCTCCCTCCCGCGCGGTCACCACGGTGCACTGGCCCTCGCTCCCCCAGCCGTCATGGTAGATGACGACCCAGTCGTCGGTGCGCGCCAGCCGATGGGCGCGCGCGGTGTTCGAGAACAGGGCCGTGTAATGCCGCGGGCCCCGTGCGGAGTGCAGGATGGGCAGCCACGCCGCCCCGGTGGGGTTGAAGCGCCGGGGGGCGATGCGGGGCAACTCCTCCGCGGCCGAGCGGCGGCGGTACTCGGCGTCCACGTCGAGCAGCTCCGCGACGGTCGGCGGGAGCCCGGGGGAAACAGGCGAGCGGATCCGCGCCAGGCGGCCCGCGAGGGCGTCCCGGATTCCGGCAATCCGCCGGGGGCCGAACCCCGGCACCTGGTCGAGCCGGCCATCGTGCGCCGCCGTTTCCAGGTCGTGCAGGGTCTCGATGCCCAGTTCGTGGTGCAGCCGCTCCGCCAGCACCGCGCCCACCCCGGGCACCGATTCCAGCAGGGCCACCGGGTCGCTCTCGCCCCGGAGCCGCTCGAGCAGGGGTAGCCGACCGGTCTGCACCATCGTCTCGATGGCGCTGGCGAGTCCCTCCCCGATCCCGGGCAGCGCCTCCAGCCCCGCGGTTCCCTTCTCGGCCAGCAGTTCCCGGACCGGGCGGTCCAGATGGCGCACGGTGGAGGCGCCACCGCGATACGCGTTCACCCGGAACGGTGAGGCACCCTGCTCCTCGAGCAGGGCAGCGACCTCATCGAGCCGGTTGGCGATGTCCAGGTTCGGATGTGGTGGCACCTCGCCCTCTCCGGAACGGGGTTGGGGCCGAATGCACTCGCGTCAAGCCACCGCGGATCCACAATAGGCCCGGCTGTCTGAAGCGGGGATGAAGGTGCCGTGAGTCGTCTCGCCACTGGCATCGGGGAGACGTCATTCCCGCTTCACCGTTGTTTCATCGCGTGGCCCCGATGTTGGAAGCGTCGGGAGAGTGTGTGCATGAGCCACGAGGGAGGAGTCATGTCGACAGGAACGCTGTGCAGCAGGGTCGTTGCGACCGCGGCGCCGGACGAGAGCATTCGCGTCGCCGCGCGGCGGATGGCCAAGAACGATGTTGGAACGCTCGTCGTGCTGGAGGGAGCCGCGGGGGGCCGCCCGGTCGGCGTGGTCACGGACCGCGACGTCGCGATGCGGTGCACGGCGGCGGGACTCGACCCGGACGACACCCCGATCCGCGAGATCATGTCCCAGCCGGTCCACACGGTGGGGGAGTACGTCGCCGTGGCGGACGCCTTGCCCCGCATGGCCCGAAGCGGCACGCGTCGGCTGGTGGTGACCGGCGAAGAGGGCCGCCTGGTGGGGATCTTCAGTCTGGACGACGCGTTGGACTCGCTCGCCCAGCAGGCGACCGCGGTTGGCCAATTGCTGGCCCATCAGCAGCCCCACATCCCGGCCTGAGCGACGTCCGGGCCGGACCGGGCAGGAGGAATCCGATGCAACGCACCGCAACCATGCCGGTCCGGGACGCCATGTCTCCCGCGCCGCACACGATCCCGCCGGAGGCGACGGTTGCCGATCTGCTGGCGCTCTTCGCCGAGCATGATTTCAACGCCGTCCCGGTGATCGACGCCCGTGGAGTGATCCAGGGGCTGGTGACCAAGCTCGACCTGCTCCGGTTGCTGCGCCCGGACGCGGAGATGCGCGTGCCGGCCCTGGCGGATGTCGGCGGCGTGCCCGTGCGCACAATCATGCGGCGCGGCGTGGTGACCGTGGAGCCCGACGATCCGATGGCGGTGGCCGCCGACCTGATGATCGCCACCAGCCTCCGGAGTCTTCCCGTGGTGGAGCGCGGACCGGGCTTGCCGGTGCTCGTGGGGATGCTGAGCAGGGGCGACCTGCTGCGGGCGCTCGGGCTCGAGGCCCGGAGTGCGCCGACCTTCGAGATCCACTGAACCGGGCCGGACTCCTCGCCGCAGCCGCGCGTGCGGTGGCCCCGATCCACGGGGACCGAACTCCGTCCGACTGCGGGAGGTCAGTTGCTCGCTGCCGTCGCCGATCGATCCGGCGGTGCCACGATCGGCACGCCCACGAGTTGGGTCAGCGCCCGGAAGCGCGGTTGGTCATGGAGTGTCGAGTACGCCGGAAGGACCCCGATGTAGGGCGCGTTCTGGTCATGCTGTGCCACGGCGCTGTCGAGCCAGTCCATCGCCAGCACCTCCTCCCCGGCGATCACATAGAACGCCGCAATCGTCATGCTGTGATCCCTGTCGCCGGCGCGTCGTGAGGCCAGGGCATCCGCGGCACGCTTGTAGGCCATCGGGTACCCGCCCGCCGCCAGCCCGCTGTCCAGCGCCGCCACCAGTTCCTGATCCCCGCGCGACGCCCATTGAGCGC
>JAOUIC010000202.1 GCA_029884275.1 Gemmatimonadota bacterium
GCCGCCGTGGCCCTTGGCGACGTTGTTGATCAGCTCCATGATCACGACCGTCTTGCCCACGCCGGCGCCGCCGAAGAGGCCGATCTTGCCACCCTTCACGAACGGCGCGATCAGGTCGATGACCTTGATTCCGGTCTCGAAGATCGTGGTCTTGGGCTCGAGGTCCACGAATTTCGGCGTCTCCCGGTGGATCGGCCAGCGCTCGTTGGAGGCCGGGATCGCGGCCCCGCCGTCCACCGGTTCGCCCAGCACGTTGAGGATCCGGCCCAGCGCGGCATCGCCGACCGGCACGCTGATCGGGGCCCCGGTGTCGGTGACCGCCGTGCCACGCACCACCCCATCGGTGGAGGACATGGCGACGGCCCGCACCTGATTCTGGCCGATGTGCTGCTGCACCTCGGCGGTGAGCCGGATCGGCAGGGGACCGCTGCTGTCCTCGATGGTCAGTGCGTTATAGATCTCGGGCAGGTGCTCCGGCTCGAACTCCACGTCGAGTACCGGGCCGATGATCTGGACCACCCTGCCGATTTGCTTCGTCGCCGTCGCCGTCGTCATGCTGGGTCTTTCTCCTGGTATGGTCGGGGCGGGTCTGGAGGCCCGCCCCTGCTCCCCGTGGAGACCGGCCTCCGTGCCGGCCTCCGGTCTCCGGTCTCCGCCCCGGCCCCGAACTACCCTTCCAGCGCCGCAGCGCCGCCGACGATCTCGGCGATCTCCTGCGTGATCGCCCCCTGGCGCTGCCGGTTGTATGTCCGCTTGAGGAGCTCGTAGATCTCCCCGGCGTTGTCGGTCGCGTTCTTCATGGCCGTCCGGCGGGCGCCATGTTCCGCCGCCGCCGTCTCGACCAGTCCCCGGTACACCTGGTTGCGCACATACAGCGGCAGCAGCTCGGACAGGATCTCGTCCGCCCCGGGCTTCAGAATGTAGTCGGCCCTGAGCCCGCCCTGCTTCGCCGCCGGCGTGCTGACCGGCAGGACGCCGAGCGTGGTCGGGGGAGTGGAGATGGGGGAGACAAACCTGGCGCAGACCACGTCCAGGCTCGCCAGGGTCCCCGCGGCGAAATCCTCGATCAGTCGCTCCACCAGTTCGATGGCGTGCCGGGCGGTCGGCTTGTCGCCGATGTCCATTCGCTGGGTGGCGATGGTCCGTCCGATGTACCGGAAGAATCCAATCCCCTTGCGGCCGACGAGGTGAAGCTCGGCTTCGTAGCCGGCCCGCTCCAGCGCCTCGATCCGGCCCCGCGCTTCCTTGATGAGGTTCGCGTTGAATCCGCCGCAGAGGCCGCGGTTGCTGGTGATCAGCATGACCGCCGCCCGGCGCGGCCCGCCCTTGGCAGGGGGCGCGGGGCGGCGGAGCAGCGGGAATCGCTCGGCCAGCTCCGGGTTGACCAGGTCGGCAAGCACGTCGGCCAGGGCGCTGGCGTAGGGCCGGGCCGCCACGACCTTGTCCTGGGCCCGCTTCAACTTGGACGTGGAGACCAGCTCCATTGTCCGCGTGATCTTGCGCGTGTTCTGGACCGACCGCATGCGGCCCCGCAGGGCCTTCGACGCCTTCGCCATTACTCGGCCTGGAACAGCGGCTTGAAGGCGGCGATGGCGGCCTTGAGCTTCCCGGTGAGATCGTCGTCGAGCGCCTTCTTGGTCCGGATGCCGTCGAGGATCGCGAGGTGGGTGGATTCGAGGTACGCGATGAAGTCCGACTCCCACTTCCGGATCCACTTGATGTCGACGTCGTCCAGGAAGCCGTTGACCACCGCGTAGATGATGGCCACCTGCTTCTCGACCGGGACCGGCGCATACTGCGGCTGCTTGAGCACCTCGACGGTGCGGGCGCCGCGGGCCAGCTGCCGCTGGGTGGCGGCATCCAGTTCGGACCCGAACTGGGCGAACGCCTCGAGCTCGCGGTACTGCGCGAGCGAAAGCCTGAGCGGGCCGGCCACCTGCTTCATCGCCTTGATCTGCGCGTTGCCGCCCACTCGGCTCACACTGATGCCCGCGTCCACCGCGGGGCGGACGTTGGAGTAGAACAGGTCGGTGGTGAGGAAGATCTGCCCGTCGGTAATCGAGATGACGTTGGTCGGGATGTAGGCCGACACGTCGCCCGCCTGGGTCTCGATGATCGGAAGCGCGGTGAGGGAGCCGCCCGCCTTCTTGATCCGGCTGTCGAGCTTCACCACGTTGGGGTCCTCGGAGATCTTGGCGGCGCGCTCCAGCAGGCGGCTGTGCAGGTAGAAGACATCCCCCGGATAGGCCTCCCGGCCCGGGGGACGGCGCAGGATCAGCGACAGCTGCCGGTAGGCCGCCGCCTGCTTCGACAGGTCGTCGTAGACGCAGAGCGTCGCCTTCCCCTCCTCGTACATGAAGTACTCGGCGATGGCGCAGCCGGCGTACGGGGCGATGTACTGCAGCGGGGCCGGCTCCGAGGCGGTGGCCATCACGACGATGGTATAGTCCATCGCCCCGGCCTCCTTGAGGCGCTCGACGACCGTTGCCACGGTCGATCGCTTCTGCCCGATCGCGACATACACGCAGATTACCCCGGTGCCGCGCTGGTTGATGATCGTGTCCACCGCGATGGCGGTCTTGCCGGTCCCGCGGTCGCCGATGATGAGCTCACGCTGGCCCCGCCCGATCGGGATCATGGCGTCGATCGCCTTGATGCCGGTCTGGAGCGGCTCCTTCACCGGCTGCCGCACGATGATGCCGGGAGCGACCATCTCGACGGCCCGCGTGCCGGTCGCCGCGATGGCGCCGCGGCCGTCCACCGGCTGGCCCAGCGCGTTGACCACCCGCCCCAGCATGGCCGGCCCGACCGGGACCTCGAGCAGTCGCCCGGTGCAGCGGACTTCGTCACCCTCCTTGAGCTTGAGGTAGTCACCCATGACCACCGCCCCGACGTTGTCTTCCTCGAGATTCAGCGCCAGGCCGGTCACGGTCTCGCCGGTCTCGGCCACGGTGAACTCGAGCATCTCGCCGGCGATGGCCCGGGTGAGCCCGTAGATCCGGGCTACTCCGTCGCGCACCTCGAGGACCGTGCCGACCTCGTTGACGTCTACCGACGCCAGATTGGCGCGCTCGATTTCGCGGAGCAGGACGTCTTTCAGTTCGCCGGGCCGGAGGACAGAGTCAGTCGCCATATGTCTCGTGCTGGAGGATGGTCTGGTTCGGGCTACAGCTTGTGAAAGTTATCACAAGCACCCTGCTCCGGCAACTCGGCCGGCGGGGCGAAAACTTGGCGGGAAGCCCCTCAATCCGCTACCGGTGCCGCCTCCCCGGCTCCTCACAGGCGGCTGCGGGTGGCCCCTCTGGCAAAGGCAGCCACGATCCCGGAAACCCCCAGGGACGGCAGGCGCGCCGTGGGAACACCTGCGATCCGGCGGGCAGTGGTGGTCAGGTGGCTGGCGGAGGCGAAGCGAAGAATCATGGCGACGGCCCGCGCATCATAGCCCGGGTTGGTCAGCAGCGATGCCGCACACACCACGCGGGTGAGATCAATGACCCGCTTGAGGTTGGGGGCGCCCCCGGCGGCGAACTCACGCGACAGGTGCTCCCGGGTGCAGCCGACCAGCGCCGCCAGCTGGGTGGTGCGAATCGGCCGGTCGGGCCGCTCGAGCAGCCACGCCCACACCAGTTGCTGCAGCGGGCCGCTCAATCGGAGCAGCCGGTCGGCGCCGGCCAGCTCGCGGCGCCGGAGCGCGGTGGCGGAGTGCCGCGCCACCAGCTCGCCCGCCACGGCGTTGTCCACCCCCTCGACCAGCGCGAGCGTGACGCCACCCGTCACAGCCGCGAGCATGAGGAGGCCGTCGTCGGGCCGGAATGGGCCGAACGCGATCCAGGGAATGTGAGGGAACGACTGTCGAAGCCCGGTGAGGGCCGCGAAGGGCATGCGGTGGGGCGGAAAGACGATGGCATCGACCAGCTGGCTGCGGAGGGTGTGCTCCAGCTGCGGCAGGCCGCCGCAGGGCACCAGGCGCCAGGCCCCCCCCGCGGGCAGGCTCCGCTGGAGCGCCTGGCCCACCTCGCGGCCGAGAGCGAGCGTGGCCACGGCCGGCACGTCTCAGCTCTCCGTGCGACCCGCGGCCTCCACCTCCTCGCGGGGGGGGCGGCCCGCGCCCACCGCCACGAGGGTGCGGGCCATGTCGCCGGCGCGCTTCAGCACCGTGCGGGCGTTGTCGTAGGAGAGCTGCTCGAAGGCCTCCTCGAGCGTGAGCCAGCGGTGGTCGGTGATCCCCTCGTCGGCCTGCGGCACGACCTCGGCCGCCGGGCTCTCGAACAGGAAGAAATGGCAGAACTTGTGGATGTAGCGGCCCCGAAACCGGAACTGCCAGTCGATGATGCGAATCGGCCCGTGCAGCTGCAGGTCGCTCAGTCCGGTCTCTTCGGCCGTCTCCCGGAGCGCCGTCTCCGCGGGAGTCTCCTCGCCCTCAAGATGTCCCTTGGGAAACCCCCAGTGCTGGTACGGGTCCCGGATGAGCAGAAACCGGGCCGACAGGTCCTCCTGCCGGCGGAAGACGATGCCTCCGGCGGAGACTTCACGGTCGGGCTTGCGGCGGCGTTTACCCATCAGAACACCGAGAACTTGAAGTACTTGCGA
>JAOUIC010000203.1 GCA_029884275.1 Gemmatimonadota bacterium
TGGAGCAGTTGCAGGAATGGGCGCCCCCGATGGGTCGCTCCGCCGAACTGCTTCACGGGCCCGCCGCGGCGGCGCGCGCCAAGGCTGACGGTGAGACCGACCGGGGGGTGCTCGACGCGGTGCGGTATCACAGCATCGGCCTCGCCGAATGGGACATGGTCGGGCGTGCCCTGTACTGCGCTGACTTCCTCGAGCCGGGCCGGGAGCACCTCGCCTCGGAGCGGGCCGAGCTTGTGGCCCGCTATCCGAGAGATCCGGCGGGCGTCCTCAGGTTGGTCGCCCAGGCGCGTCTCGGCCACGCGATCGCGTCGGGATGGCCCCTCTCCGAACCTACGGTACGATTCTGGAACTCGCTCCAGCCAAGCTTCGCTGGCTGATCCCCACGACCGCGGGGCTCGCAGTGCTCGCGCTGGCCGCGGCGCTGCTCCATTTCCGTCGAGACCAGGTACCGGGCCACGCCTACGCCATTCCCAGCGCCGCGAACCGCATCGTCGTCGAAGTACTGAATGGATCCGGCCAGGACGGGATGGCCCGGCTTGGAACCCGGCAGCTTCGCGGGAAGGGGCTGGATGTGGTCTTCGTCGGGACTGCACCGGAGAAGGTCGACTCCACCCGCATCATCCTCCGCCGCGGCGAAGCCTCCGCCGCAGAGCAGGTTCGGGCCGCGCTGGGGGCAGGCACGATCCTCACCGATCTAGACACCCTCCGCCGCGTGGATGTGACGGTGGTCCTCGGCCCCGACTATCGCCTCCACGAGACCGGCCGCCCGTAGAGGGCGACCCCTCGGGCCGCCCCGTCCACCAGGGTCAGCCTCTCGGCGGAACGACGCCGAGCACAAGATCCATCACGTTTGTCCCCGTCATGCCGGTCCGGAAGAGATCGCCCGCAGCTCCAAGAGCGGCGTAACTGTCGTGTCGGGCGAGGTCGCGCGCCGGATCGCGGCCCGCTTCCCGCACCCGGCGCCATGTCGCGCCGTCGGCGAACCCACCCGCGGCGTCGGTGGGTCCATCCCGCCCGTCGGTCCCCGCGGCGAGCAGGACTGGTCCGGCCGAGCCCGCGAGCGCCTCGGCTGCCGCCAGGGCCAGTTCCTGGTTCCGCCCGCCGAGTCCGGCGCCCCGGCCCAGGGTCACGGTCGTCTCGCCACCCCATACAAGAACAGCATGATTATGCACGGCGGAGGCTTGCGCGTCGGCCGGCAGCGACGCATCATATGCGCGGAGTCGGGCGGCGATCTCCCGACCCCGCGCGGCAGCTTCCCCATCCAGCGCGGCATCTACGATGGTGGCCAGGGCGCCCAGTTCCGCGGCGCGCCGACAGACGGCCTCGACCGCCAGGCGGTTGCTGGCAATGATGGTGGTCGTGATGCGGTTCAGGGCGGGGTCGGACGGCTTGGGAGTCTCGGCTTCCTGCCCCTGAATGACCGACATGAGGTGATTTCGCAAGGCGTGCGGAAGCGACTGCCACAGTTCGCGCCGGGTCAGGAATTCGTGCAGTTCCCCGGCCGTCGTTGGATCCGCCACGCACGGGCCAGAGCCGATGGAGCCGAGGTCATCACCAATGACGTCTGATATTGTGAAATTTTTCACGAGCGCCCCGTCCAGGCGGACACCCAGGCGGCCGGCTCCCCAACGGGTGAAGCGTTTGCGCACCCGGTTCATGGCGGAGATGTCCAGGCCCGAACCAAGGAGCAGCTGGAACAGCGCAACCAGGTCATCCCGGCTGATCCCCGGCCCCGGCGCTGCCATGAGACTGGAGGCACCGCCAGAGAGCAGGACCCAGACTTCGTCACCCGCCCGGACGCTCTCGATCGCCTGCGCGATCCCCTCCGAGGCGGCGAAGGAGCCGGCTCCGGGAATGGGGTGGTCGCCGACCAGGACGGGCAGGTCTGGGTGTGGTGATGGGGTGGGTTCAGGCACCACCAGCAGGCCGCCGGCCGGAGTCTGGCCGAGCCGTTCGAGGTAGCTGACCGCTTCCAGGGCCATCGGGCCCGCCGCCTTCCCCAGGGCGAAGAGGTGGACACGCCGGGCCGGCGAGGGCGAACCGGCCTCGAGCGCCGCGCGGAGGGCGGGACCGGGCGCGACGGCGCGAACCGCGGACCAGTACAGGTCCGCCAGCAGGGCCCGGGAGTCGGCAAGGGGTGTCGGCATCAGGATCGTTCGCCCGGGGTGGAGGCGCCGTCCGTGGGTCGGGCTGGCGCCCGCCGCGTGGTTGTGCAACTTCCCAGTCGCATTACTCGATCTCCAACGCCGAGGAGTGTGTCATGGCAGGCCGTAACTTTCTCTTCGTGCCCGGGCCGACCAATGTGCCCGACCGCGTGCTCCGGGCGATGCATGTGCCCATGGAAGATCACCGTTCCGCGGGCTTTCCGGACCTGGTCCTGCCGCTGCTCGCGGATCTCAGGAAGATCTTCCAGACTGCCGACGGGACCGCCTTCATCTTTCCAGGCACCGGGACCGGCGGCTGGGAATCGGCGCTGGTCAACACGCTCTCGCCGGGTGACAAGGTGCTCGCCTTCCGGTACGGCCAGTTCAGCCACCTGTGGATCGACATGATGCAGCGCTTCGGGCTCGATGTCACGGTGGTGGATCGCGAGTGGGGCGAGGGCGCCTCGCCGGACATGGTACGCGATCTTCTCGCCGCCGATAAGGGGCATGCCTACCAGGCGGTGTGTGTGGTCCACAACGAGACCGCCACCGGCGTGACCACCGATGTCGGCGCGGTCCGGAAGGCGATGGACGCCGCGGGGCACCCGGCCCTGCTGCTGGTGGACAGCGTGAGCGGGCTCGCCAGCATCGATTTCCGCATGGACGAATGGCGCGTGGACCTGGCGATCACCGGGTCGCAAAAGGGCTTCATGCTCCCGGCCGGCCTCGGGCTGGTCTGTGCCAGTCCCCGCGCGCTGGCCCGTGGCGCCGGCGCCAGGCTGCCGAGATGCTACTGGAGCTTTGACGACATGCGCAAGGCGAACGCGACCGGGTACTTCCCCTACACGCCGTCGATCCCCATGCTCTACGGGCTTCGTGAAGCGGTGAACCTGCTCCTCGAGGAAGGGCTGCCGGCTGTCTTTGCGCGGCATCACCGCCTGGCCGAGGGGTGCCGTCGCGCGGTCCAGGGCTGGGGCCTCTCGCTCTGCGCCCGCGGCCCCCAGTGGTATTCCGATACGGTGAGCGCCATCATGGTCCCTCCCGGAATCAACGGCGCCGATGTCATCGATATCGCCGGGCGCCGGTACAACTTCGCGCTCGGCGCGGGGCTGAACAAGGTGGCCGGCAAGCTGTTCCGGATCGGCCATCTCGGCGACCTCAACGAGATCACCCTCCTGGCGGGACTGGCCGGCAGCGAGATGGCCATGCGCGACGCCGGCATCGACATCACGCTCGGCTCCGGTGTCGCCGCGGCCCAGCGGTATTGGCGCGAGACGCAGCAGCCCCTGCCGCCGAGGGCCACCGGCGGGCCCGCGGAAGCCGCCGCCAGGCCGGCGGGGTCACGATGAGCCACCTGCGCATCGAGCCGGCGCGCCAGCGGCTGCAGCGGAGTGAACTGGCGGTACCCGGGTCCAACCCGGCCCTGTTCGCGAAGGCGCTCACCGGGGCGGCCGACTACGTCTTCCTGGACCTCGAGGACGCCGTCGCCCCGGCGGACAAGGAGCAGGCCCGGGTCAACGTCATTCGTGCGCTGCAGGAGCACGACTGGCGCGGCCACGGCAAGACCGTCTGCGTCAGGGTGAACGGCATCGACACCCATTACTTCTACCGTGACATGGTGGACGTTGTGGAGCAGGCCGGCGACAGGCTCGACGTCGTGCTGGTGCCCAAGGTCGGCGTACCGGGCGATGTCTATCTCACCGATGCGCTGCTCACCCAGATCGAGGCGGCGCGAGGCTTCGCCAACAGGATCGGGATCGACGTGCTGATCGAGACGGCGCTGGGCATGGCCAATGTCGAGGCCATCGCGCAGAGCTCGCCGCGGCTGGAGGCGATGCATTTCGGGGTGGCCGACTACGCCGCCAGCATGCGGGCGCGCACCGTCTCGATCGGCGGGCTGAACCCCGACTACCCGGGCGACCAGTGGCACGCCTCGATCACGCGGATGGTGGTGGCCTGCCGTGCCTATGGCCTCCGGCCCATTGACGGCCCCTACGGGGACTTCAACGACCCGGAGGGATTCCTGGCCTCGGCCAGGCGGGGCGCGGCGCTCGGGATCCAGGGGAAGTGGGCCATCCATCCGTCGCAGGTGGACCTCGCCAACCAGGTCTTCACGCCACCCGAGGCGGAGGTCGCCCGGGCCCGGCGCATCCTGGAGGCGCTCGAGGCGGCCGCCCGGGAAGGGCGGGGCGCGGCGCAGCTCGATGGGCGGATGATTGACGCGGCCAGCGCCCGGATGGCCCAGAACATCGTGGACACGGCCGCGGCGATTGCGGGCCGTTCGTAGTCGCGCCGGCGTTCGAACCGACAGCGAGGAGACCCATGGACATTCACGAATACCAGGCCAAGGAGCTGCTGGTCGACTTCGGCGTGGCGGTGCCCCGCGGAGGCGTCGCCTACAGCGCCGAGCAGGCGGT
>JAOUIC010000204.1 GCA_029884275.1 Gemmatimonadota bacterium
AGAGGCCTTCTGATCACCCGGCAGGCCCGGCCGGGAAACCTTGCCACCCGCCCGTCGAGCCTGATGCGGCGGATGGCCTCAGCGCTGCTTGACTGCCCCCCGCGGGTCTGTCAGACTACCGGGGCCCAAATAGAGGAAACTCATGGCTGACACCGCCCCGCCCCAGCAACGCGACCTTGCCCAGACGACCCTCCTCGTCCTCCTGATCGGAGTCATGATCGCGGGGACGTTCTGGGTGATGCGGGCGTTCCTCCCCATGATCATCTGGGCCACGACCATCGTGGTCGCCACCTGGCCGGTGCTGCTCAGGTTCGAGCGCTGGTTCGGGAATCGCCGGGGATGGGCCGTCGCGGTGATGACAGTCCTCCTGCTGACGCTCTTCATCATGCCGATTGCGGCCGCCCTGATCGCCATCGTCGATCACCTGCCGCAGCTGCAGGAGCTCGTGGCCCGGGTCCGGGATGTGGGACTCGCTCCCGCCCCGGCGTGGTTCCTGAAAATTCCGCTGGTGGGTTCCAGGCTCGCGGATGGCTGGAACGAACTTGCCCGCCTCTCCCAGGAGGAACTCGCCGCCCGGTTCCAACCCTACCTGCGCGACGCGATCAACTGGCTCCGGGCATCGCTGCAGGGGCTCAGCCTCTTCCTGGTGCAGCTCCTGCTCGTCGCCGTCATCTCCGCCATCCTCTGGGCCAACGGTGGGGTCGCGGCCGACGGTGTCCGGCGCTTCTTTCACCGGCTGGCCGGCCCGCGCGGCGAGCGCATGGTGATCCTGGCCGGCCAGGCCATTCGGAGCGTGGCGCTGGGGATCGTCATCACCGCCGTGCTGCAGTCCCTGGCCGGCGGGATCGGCCTGGCGGTGACCGGGGTGCCACTCGCCGGGGTCCTGACCGCCACGATGCTGATCCTTGGAATCGCGCAGCTGGGTGCTGCGCCGGTGCTGATACCCGCGGTGATCTGGCAGTTTGTGAACGGCCGAACGACGCCGGGGATCGTCCTGCTGATCTGGTCAGTGGTGGTGACGCTGATGGACAACTTCATCCGCCCCGTTCTCATCAGGCGCGGTGTGGACCTTCCCCTGTTGCTGATTCTCGCCGGCGTCATCGGCGGCCTGCTGTCCTTCGGCGTGATCGGCCTGTTCGTCGGGCCGGTGCTGCTGGCCGTAACCTACACCCTGGTGTCGGAGTGGGTCGCCATGGACCCGGCCCGTCCGGCGCCTCCCCAGCCGGCCGCGGCGCCGCCGGCCGTCCAGGCGCCGCCAGCAGCGACGGCGTGAGGGGGAAGCGATGATGCCCTTTCTGCCGGCACCCCGCGAGACGACGGTCGAAGCGCTGGCGCACCTGATCGAGACGGGTGGTCCGGTCCAGGTGGTGGACGTGCGCCCGCCAGCGACCGTCGCCAGCGGCCGGATCGAGGGGATCTCCGAGAAACGGTTTCACAACGTCACCACCATGCAGCTGATGACCCGCCGCCGCGGCGCGATCGCCGCGCTCGACCCGGGGGTCTTCACCGCGGTGGTGTGCAACCGCGGCAACGAGAGCAAGATGGCGGCCGCGCTCCTCGAAAAGCTCGGGGTTGAGGCGGCTTCGGTCCAGGGTGGGATGGCGGCCTGGATGCGGCTCGTGGTTCCCCGCGAGGTCGCACCGCCTCCCGGGGTGGACCGGGTCGTCCAGTTCGATCGGGTGGGGAAGGGGGCGCTGGGATACCTGGTGGCCAGCCGCGGTGAGGCCGTCCTGATCGACCCGCCGCGCGATGCCGCGGCCTATCTCTCCGCCCTGGGGTCGGCCGGCGCACGCCTGGTCGGGGTGGTGGATACCCATGTGCACGCCGACTATGTGAGCGGCGGACCGCACCTGGCCAGCCAGTATGGGGTTCCCTACTACCTGCACCCGGCGGATGCGGTCTATCCCTACGACGGGCGCCCTGGGAGGATCACCTACGCCCCGCTCAACCACGGCGATGACATACCGGTCGGGGCGTGCCGGCTCCGGGCCTGGCATACGCCCGGGCACACTCTGGGGAGCACCACGCTCGTGGTCAGTGACGAGATGGCCTTCACGGGGGATTTCCTCTTCGTCAACTCCATCGGCCGGCCCGACCTCGCCGGCCACACCGCCGAGTGGGCGGCGGATCTGTGGCGGAGCGTGGAGGCCGTGAAGCGCGAGTGGCCTGCCGCGATGCAGGTGTATCCGGCACACTACAGTGCCGAGAGCGAGCGACGCGCCGACCGGGTGGTTGGTACCACCTTCGGCAGCCTGCTGGAGCGGCTCGTGGCGCTGCGGTTCGAGCGTGCCGATCCGTTCATCGCGTGGGTACTGGAGCGGGAGGCGGCCTTCCCCGAGGTCTACCGCCAGATCAAGGCGATCAACATCGGGCTTGCCTCGGTCTCGGAGGAGGAGGCCGAGGTCCTGGAGATGGGGCGGAACGAATGCGCGCTAGGGGGATCCGCCGGGCGGTGACTGGTGTGTGGAGTCCTGCACCTGGTACACCGGGAGGGTCAGCCCCCAGGCGATCGACGCGAAGCGCAGCCCGGCGATCATCATCGCGCCGCTCAGCGCCGAGACCGGCTCGGTCACGCCGAGGCGGACGAGCACCGAGTAGAATGTGGTCCCCGCGAGCGCGGCGGTGGCGTAGAAGCTCCCCCGCTGCAGGACCAGCGGGATTTCGGCGCAGAGGATGTCGCGCAGCACCCCACCGGCGGACCCCGTCACCGTCCCGAGGAAGATGCAGGCGATGACGGGCAATCCCTGGCTCGCGGCGATCTGCGCACCAGTGATGCTGAAGACCGCGAGCCCGACGGCGTCGGCGACGAGAAGGGCCCTTTCGGGCGGCCGGCGATACCTCGTGTAGGCCACGATCCCGAGCGCGGCGGCGGTCATGGTCAGCAGGAAGGCGGGGTCGGTGAGCCAGAAGAGCGGGTGACGGTCGAGCAGGACGTCGCGCAGGGTCCCGCCCCCGATGGCGGTGACGGTCGCGAGGACCACGACGCCAAGCAGGTCCATCTGCCTCCGGCCGGCGGCGAGAGCCCCGGACGCGGCGAACACCGCGATGCCGACCAGGTCGAAGATATACCGGATCACGGCCGGCCTCTCAGCGGCGCACGATCCCGACCACCCGCCCCGTGTTGCACTCGATCCTGATCAGCTCCCCCGGCCCCACCCCGTACCGGCCCGACGGCACGTCGTAGTCGCCCACGTCGATCCTCGAGCGCAGGAAGGTGATGACGGTCCCGTCGCGCGGGTCGAGCATCGGGCTCAGGCAGCCCCTCCCCGCTATGGTATCGCCGGGCACGCGGAGTTCGGACAGCTCGGGCTCGAATCTGGCGGGGGCCGCTTCCGCGGGCCGGATCACCGCCGTCATGGTTCCCACACCCGAGGAACAGGCGACGGCGAGGAGGAGGGAGCCAGCCGCCCGCCACATCCAGTCGTTCAAGGGGGACACCGGGACTCCAGGTAAGGTGGACCGACCGAAGCTATGCGGACTCGGACCGGCCTGCCAGATGGACCTCAGTTGCCGGCGCTCCCGGGGGAGTCCTCCTCCCCGCGCGGCAGCGGTGTCAGCTCCAGCGTGACGTGGACCATCCGGTCGCCGCCGCGCTCCGAGACCGGCAGGCCGCTGTGCTCGAAGACCCGGAGCATGGGGTAGTTATCGGGCAGGACCTCGGCCTCGAACGCCGTGTAGCCCAGCTGGCGGGCGATTGCCGCGAGGTGCGCCATGAGCAGGGTCCCGATGCCGCGGTGCTGGTACTCGTCACCCACCACGAAGGCGATCTCGGCGCGGCCGCCCGGGCCCGGCGCCCCCAGCCGAACGAACCGGGCGACGGCCACGATCTGCTCGCGGCCGTCGAGCTCCACCGTGGCGACCAGCGCGACGTGATTCCGGAAGTCGAGCTCGGTGAGGTACCGGAGCTCGGCGTCGGTGAGGCCGGCCCTGGTCTGGAAGAAGCGATGGTAGATCGCCTCGGGTGAGAGTCGGTGGAATCCATTGCGCAGCGCCTCGCGGTCGGCGGGGCGGATGCTCCTGAAAAGGACCGAACTCCCGTCCCTGAGCCGCGCCGGCGCGCGATAGTCCCGGAGGTCAGTCACCCCGGCCGACCCATGCCGTCGCGCCGTTCCCCGCCGGGGCCGGCCTGCCTGTGTTTCATTCGGCGAGCAACTGCTCCCGCGCCTTGGCCAGTGCCTTGCGCTGCTCGGCGGAGACCGTCGGCGGCTTCAGGTCCAGGCTGCGAATGGCCGTGACGATCACTTCGGCCACCAGCGCCCGCGCGATCGGCTTGTGGTCCGCTGGGATGATGTACCACGGCGCCCACTTGGTGCTGGTGGCGCTGAAGGCATCCTCGAAGGCCTTCATGTAGTCCTTCCAGTAGCCCCGCTCGGCCATGTCCGAGGGGGAGACCTTCCAGTGCTTCTCGGGGTTCTCCATACGCTCGAGGAAACGCCCTCGCTGCTCGTCCTTCGAGATGTTCAGGAAGAACTTGAGAATCAGCGTGCCGTTCCGCACCAGATGGCGCTCGAAGCGGTTGATGTCATCGTACCGTTCCTGCCAG
>JAOUIC010000205.1 GCA_029884275.1 Gemmatimonadota bacterium
GCCAGGGACCGCTGCTGCGCCCCGAGAGCCCTGAGCTGCTCCTGCGCCTGCCCCCCCTGCCCCGCCATCGGCAGCAGGCTCCCGGCCTGCTGGCCCAACTGTCCCTGCTGCTGCGCCATCTGGTTGAGCTGCTGCAGCGCCTCGGCCATGCCCGAACCGGACGCGGAGCCCTCTACCGCGCCCCGGGCCCGGACCAGTCCGTGTGCCGCGGCGTTGAGCGCGTCCACCGCGTCCGCGGCCCGCCGCCCAGCGTCCCGCGTGTTGGCCGCCGCGCTGGCCAGCGACTCCCGCACCTCGCGCATCGCATCACGGCCCGCCGCCAGCGCAACCGCAGGCTGGGTGGAGACCAGTGCGTTCTTCCCGCTGAGCTCCTGCACCTGCTCCAGGAGCCGCTGGACGCCGTCCTCGACAGCCCCCTGCTCCGCGCGCAGGCCGGGCGTGCTCCCCTCGGCCTGCAACGCCTCCGCAATGCCGAGCTGCCGGTCGGCCAGGCGCGTGGCGTCGGCCAGCACGCGGTCGAGTGCATCCACCACTTCCTGACGCCACTCCTGCTGCATCGCCTCTCGCTCGCCCGCCACCTGCTCGCCCAGCGGATCCAGCTGTTCCGCCGCCTGCATCCCCTTCCGCTGCGCCGAGGCCCGGTCTCCCCGCTGGGCATCCGAACCGGCCTGCTTCATCTGCTGGGCGGCCTCGCGCAGGGATTCCGCGACCTCCTCGAGCCCTTCCCTCGGCCCCTCGCCACGGCTTGCCTCCTCCGCGGCGCGCTGCAGCATCGCAGCCATCGAGTCCGCCCGTTCGGCCAGCGACGCCTCTTCGCGCGCGGCGGCCAGGGAGTCGCGTGTCGCGACCTCCTCGCTCCAGCTGCGCTGCTCGGTGGCCAGTTCGCGCACCTCCGCTTCGAGGTTGGCCAGGTCTCCCTCCAGGGCGGCCCGCTCGAACAGCTCGCGGCTTCGCTCCAGCGCCTCACGCAGCTGCCGCTGGGCCTCAGCCAGCCGCTCCAGCGCCGTCCGGGTCCGCTCTCCGTCGAGCTGGGTAAGCGCCTGCTGCAGGTCGGCAAGGCGTTGCCGCAACTCCGGCGTCAGCGCCCGCGCCAGCTGGTCACGAACCTCCTCCAGGCGCCGCTGGAACTCCGGGTCGTCGAGGCCCGCCGCCTCGGCGCTGGCCTGCAGCTGCTCGAGCGAGTCCTGAAGCTCCTCGGCTTGACGCATCAATTCGGTCTGGGACTCGGCGATCGCCTCGGCGCGGCGGGCCTCCTGGTACGACAGCTGGTCGCCCTGGGACGAGCCGGACTGCTCTCCGCGCCGGTTCTGTCCGGACGCCAGATCCTCGGTGCGGCGCTCCAGCCGGCGGCTCTCCTCGCTCACCTCCGCCAGTCGCTCCCGCAGGCCATCCCCCGATTGCCGGGCGGACTCCCGCAACTCCGCGCGGGTGGCGAGCCGAAGCGCGTACTCTCTGGAGACCCCCTCCTGCGCCCGCGGCGAGTTGTCGCGCACCCGGACCCTGATACGCAACGTGTCCCCGGGAAGCAGGCCGCGGTGCTCGAGGTCAAGCTCGACCGGCGCGATGACCTGCCGGTCGCGGTCGGGCGGCAGCGCGACGCTGTCCCGCTTCACCGCGCCAGAATCTCCGAGTCGGCTCACCCGCCAGGTCTCGAGGACCATCGCAGTGATGCCATGGTCGTCCTGCGCGCTGATGACCACCGGGACGCGCGAAAGCGCGGTCAGGACGGTGTCGGCCCCCGGCACCGGCAGGTCCACCGTGGGCAGGCTGTCACGAACGACGACGACGGGAATCCACACCGAGTCCCCCCCAACCGGACGGCCGTCCCGGGCCGAGAATGCAAGCGTCCACGTTCGGGAAGCGACCGGCGTCAGCACACCGTGGAAGCGGTTCTCCTCCACCGCCAGCCCCTGCATGTTCGAGCCTGAGACCAGGGCTGCGCGGTTCAGTGGGACGGTCGCGGTGCCGCGGATGTCGAGCCGGGTGCCCTCGGGCACGATGACCGTGTCGCCGTCGGTGGGGATGGGCTCATCCTCGATCCCCAGGTAGCGGGGATAGCGCGCGGTGATGGACAATTCTCCGAGGAAGGCCGGCAGACGCACCCGGATGCCCACGGTATCCGAGCTCCGTCCCCCACTGGTGACCCGGAGGAAGAGATCGCTCTTCAGCGGACCGATCGCGCGCACCGCCTCTCCCAGCGAGTCGAGCCTCACCCCCTCGCCCCGCCAGGTTTCACCGGGTGAGCGGGACCAGAGAATGGCCTCCCGCCGGCCGCGCGCCCGGATCGAGGCCGAGACCGTCGAGCCAGGCTCGACCTCCGCCTCCGCCACCGTAAGTGCCACCGGAGCACGAAGCAGCGCCGCCGCCTGGAGCGGACTCCACAGCAGTGGGGACGTGCCCCCGCCAATCCTGGAAGAGGCGGCGATCATCACACCCGTCGCCAGCGCCATCCCGCCGCGGACGGCACTCCGGCGAAAGCCCTCGGCCACCGCCGCGAGCATGGCGCGGCCCTCGGCATGGAGCGAGCGGGCCTGTAGGTCATCGGCCGCCGACAGCAGCGACTGGCTCGTGCCGGACTGCGCGGCCTCGAGGTGGGCGCGGAGGGATCCCCGCCGGAAGCCGGTGGCCTCCAGCCGATCGGCCAGCCACGCGGGCGAGAGCGCGAGCAGTCGCCGAACTCCAAGCCAACCCAGTCCGATGCCGAACGCGCCGGCCAGCATCCAGGCGGCAGGCACCCACCAGAGCGACTCGAGCCAGTCCAGACGGAAGAGCCAGGCAAATCCACCCAGCACACCGGCGGCGGCACCGGCCGCCACCCCACCGCGAGCCATGATCGCGAGCCATCGCAGCGGCAGCAACTCCGCGTGGAGCACGGCGGCGGTCTGGTTCAACGCCCCACCCCGGCGAATCCGACCGCATAGGCGAACAGGTTGACCCCCATCTGCAGCGCCGCCTCATGTTTCGCGGGAGGATCGCGATGGACCTCGATATCCTCCCACCCATCCCCCAGGTCGGCCTGATAGTCGTAGAACACCGCCAGCCGGCCATCGAGGAACACGCCCAACCCCTCGGCGGGCTTCCCGTCGTGCTCGTGGATCTTGGGCACGCCCGCGGGGAGTTCATAGACCAGGTGGTATACTGGGTGGTCGAGCGGTACCGGTCTGAGCGGCTGGTCCGGAAAGAGCTTGGCCATTTCCCTCCGAAACGACTCGTCCAGTCCGTAGTTGTCGCTGACATGCAGGAATCCCCCCTGACCAAGCCAGCGCCGGAGGGCGGAGCGTTCAGGCTCGCCGAGACTCAGGTTGCCGTGCCCTGTGGCATGGAGAAACGGCACGCTCCACAGTTGCTCATCCGTCAGCCGCACCACCACCTCGCGCGATTCCACCGGCAATCGTGTTCCGGCCCGGATGGCCCGGGCAAGATTGGGTAGGCTCGACGGGTTGGCGTACCAGTCACCCCCGCCGTCATAGTGAAGACGACCCAGGGCCATTCCGGCAGACGCCTGAGCGGCCGCGGCGGCCGGCAGGAGCAGCATCAGGGAGAGGACGGCTGGGATGCGGGGGTTCATGGAATCGCCATCACCATCCGATAAGCGACATTCCGCGGGAGCCCGAGCTCGGCGGCGAGCTGGTGGGCCGCGTCCTTGCGCGACACTCCGTGGCTCAGCAGTTCCGCGGCCCGTACCGCCGGCTCTACCGGCGCCGGGGCCTCAGCGGGCTCGCTTCCTGAACCGGCCAGGACGATGGTCAGTTCCCCTCTGGTTTCCCCGGCGGCGAACTCTCTGGCCACCACCCCCAGCGAGCCGGCCCTGATTTCCTCATGCAGCTTGGTGAGTTCCCGGGCCACCACGACCCGCCGATCATCACCGGCGATCATTGCGAGGTCCGACAGCAGCGCCGCGATCCGGCCAGCGGATTCGAACATGACGACGGTCCAGGGCGCGGTGGTGGCCGACCTGAGCCACGCCTCCCGGTCGCGCCCGCGTCGCGGGGCAAATCCGAGGAAGAGGTAACGGCCCGCCGGCAGCCCCGAGACCGACAGCGCGGTGGCGACGGCAGATGGGCCCGGGATGGGTACCACCGGGAACCCCGCCTCGCGCACCCGCTCGACCAGCAGGTCCCCCGGATCGGATACCCCTGGTGTCCCGGCATCCGTCACCAGCGCGACATTCCGCCCATCGGCCAGAATCTCGAGCAGGAGGCTGGCTCGCCGCTCGGGGGAGTGGGCGTGATAGCTCAGGACCTTGGGACGCGCTCCGAGGTGCGCGAGCAACCCGCGCACCCGCCGGGTATCCTCGGCTGCGACGACTGGCACGTGACGGAGGAGGTCGGCGGCGCGCAGGCTCAGATCCCCGAGGTTGCCGAGGGGAGTGGCTACGACAAAGAGCGTGGCGCCGGTCATGGAGATAAATGTAGGGCCGGCGAGCCTCTCCGGCCCGGGCGCCGGCGGGGGGAGGTCAGCCGAGGTGCTGCTGGATCTTCCCTTCCAGGATCGTCTTGATCCGGGGGTC
>JAOUIC010000206.1 GCA_029884275.1 Gemmatimonadota bacterium
CAAGGGACCCGGCCAGCAGGTCGAGCAACGCTCCCTGGCCGGCGATCAACCCGCCGGCAGGCCACACCGCCACGGTGGTGACCCCCCCCTCGCGCGCCGGAGGGATGAGCACGGAGCTGGCGTTAAGCGCCACCCAGGCCTGGAACGACGCGGCGATCGCATCCTGCCCCTCGGCGGTGGCCTCGTTGGCGCCCGAGCCATACCCCACTTCAACCAGGCCCAGCTCGGTGTTGACGTCCACCAGACCGGGGGTCACCCACTTGCCGGTGGCATCGATCCGGGTGGCTCCGGCGGGGATCGCGACGTCGGCGCCGACCGCGACGATGCGGCCGTCCCTGATGAGCACCGTGCCGCCATCGAGCGGGGGGCCGGTCACCGGGAAGACCTTTCCGCCGGTGATCGCGATGGTCTGCGCGACCGCGGTGATCGGGGCCGTCGCCAGCAGCAGGATCGGCACGGCCAGTCGCAGGCGGCTCATCGGCTCGCTCCCGGTTGCGGGACGTAGCCCTGTTCGAAGTCGGTGCGCCAGTTGGACGCCGGGTCGCCCCGGTCGTACAGCAGGGCGCCGTCCACCCAGACCTTCTCGCTCCGGGTGTAGACGCTGAAGGGATCGCCCGACCAGAGCACCACGTCGGCGTTCTTGCCCACCTCGAGCGAGCCGATCCGGTCGTCCAGCCCGAGGGCCCACGCCGGGTTGATGGTGACCCACCGTATGGCGTCTTCCTCTGCGAGCTGAAGACCGATGGCCCGCCCCGCGGCGAGCCCCTTCGCGGCCTCCTGGGTCAGGCGCTGCGATCCCGAGGGGTCATCGGAGTGCAGCACCGCACGGGCGCCCGCCTGGTCAACCAGCGCCAGGTTGGCGCGCACCCCGTCGAGCGCCTCCATCTTGAAGCCACCCCAGTCTGCCCAGATCGAGGCCGACACACTGTCGCGTGCCAGCAGGTCGGCGACCTTGTACGCCTCGACCGCGTGGTGGAACGAGCGGATCCGGTAGCCGAACTCGCGCGCGACGTCGAGCATGACCGCCATCTCGTCAGCGCGGTAACAGTGCATCTGGACCAGGATGTTCCCCCTGAGCGCCTCCGCCAGCGTCTCGAGGCCCAGGTCGCGCGCCGGCGCGGTCCCGGTACGGGTGGCCAACCACCTGTCCCAGCTGCGGCGGTACTGCTCCGCCCTGATCCACTCGGCGCGGTAGCCGGCCACGTTGCCCATGCGGGTCGAGGGCGCCGAGGAGCGGCCGCCATAGACCCGCTTCGGGTTCTCGCCGCAGGCCATCTTGAGCCCGTACTTCGCGCCGGGGAACTTCATCCCCTGAACGGTGCGTGAGGGTACCACCTTGAGCACCACGCTTCGTCCCCCGAACAGGTTGGCCGAACCAGGCAGCGCCTGAAGCGTGGTGACGCCGCCGGCGAGGTTCCGCGGGAACTGCGGATCCTGCGGCCAGACCGAATGTTCGGCCCAGACCTGGGGCGTCGAGGGGCTGGTCGCCTCGTTGCCGTCGCTGTTGGCTTCCGTTCCCGGCGCGGGGTACACCCCGAGATGGGAATGGGTGTCGATCAGGCCGGGGGTCACGTACTTGCTGGTCCCGTCGATCAGCACCGCGTCGGCGGGCACTGAGATGTCGGTCCCGATGGCAGCCACCTTTCCGTCCTGGAGCAGGATCGTGGCCCGCTCCAGTCGCGGTCCGGCGGCGGTGAAGATCGTGGCGTTCTGGATCGCGGTGGGGCGCGAGGCGAACGGGGTGTAGGTGCTGGGGAAAGGATCGGCGTTCGGTGCGGAAACCCCTCCCAGTCCCGGCGGCGGGCCCGCGGTATCGGATTTGACGGGTGCTGGCGCCGCCGGCCTGGCCGCCTGGCCTGATGCACAGCCCAGGAGGGCGGCAGCGGCGAAGGCGACGAGCATGCGCATCATCGAGGAGAGCCTCCGTGCATGTGGGGCCGGGAGAGCGGCCGCGATGTGTACCGTCCGGTGCCCGATGGGCGCCGGAGCGCTGGCCCCGCGCCTGCCTTTCGGTCGGAGCTAGTGGAGCACCTGGTCACCAGGAGGGGAGCCGTAGTCGACGCCACGCTCGGTTCCGGTGCTCATGGCGAGATGGTGGGCGTGCGTCACCCGGTTCCGCCCATGCTCCTTGGAGTAGTAGAGCGCCCGGTCGGCGGCGGCCAGCAGCTGGGAGGGCGCCGGCATCGCGGGGCGGGGGACCGGCTTCTGGAAGGTAGCCGTCTCGGCCCCGACGCTGATCGTGATGCGGCGCCGTGGCCACGGGGCCGCCTCGATGCCTTGCCGGAACCGCTCCGCCTGGCGCACGGCACCCTCCTCATCCGCGGCATGCAGCAGGACGCCGAACTCTTCGCCGCCGATCCGCGCCAGGAAGTCGCTGCGTCGTGCAAGCTGTCGCAGCAGCTGGGCCGTGCCGCCGAGCACCTCGTCGCCCGCGAGGTGGCCGAACTCGTCGTTGTACGGCTTGAAGTGATCCACGTCGATGATCAGCACCGACAAGGGCCGGGCGTCCCGGACGGCCAGCTCGAGCCCGATGTCCATCTGCTCGAGAAACGCCCGGCGATTCCACAGCGCGGTGAGGTGGTCGGTACTCGCCATCTCTGTCAGCCTGGCGTTGGCCTCCTGGAGCCTCGATGCCTGCTGGGCGAGCTCATCCCGGACCTTGCGGCGCTCGGTCTGATCCATCAGGGCGCACGCCACGTACAGCCCCCCCGCAGTCCGGACCGGGCTGAGCCCGACTTCGACCGGAAACACCGTCCCGTCACGATGGCGTGCCTGGAGGTCGCGTTGCCGGCCCATGGGACGCGACGCCGGCTCAGCCGCAAACCGCGCGCGGTGCGCCGCGTGCCCGGTCCGCAGCGCTTCGGGCAGGAGCAGGTCGACGGAAGAGCCCACCAGCGTCCCCGGCTCCCAGCCGAAGAGTCGTTCGAGCTCACGGTTGGCCAGGACGATGACCCCGTCTTCGTCCGCGACCAGCATCGGGCTGGGGGAGGCCTCGAGCGCGGCACGATAGAGATCTGGATAGAGGGATTCGGGAGGGGCAGGCATCGATGGGCCTCTTTCGGCGGCTGGGTGGGCAGCGCGTGGCACCATACTCTGCCCATCAAGTGTAGCGCTGCCTGCTCACCTTGCCAAATTCCTGTCCATCCCTGCACTGTCGGCATGGATCGAAAGGAGGAGAGGCCATGACCCGCTCGATCACCTGCCAGCCCGATCCCGTCCTCGACCTGGTGCTCGAGCGGGTGGTGGACGTCCCGCGCTCGCGATGCACCGGAGCGACACTGTCGGCGATGGTCATCAGGCTTGTGAGGTACAGGTCGCCGCCGCCGCGGGTGGCGTCGATGGCCAGTGAGGCGTAGAGGCTGACCGGATGCACGAGGTTCGCACGGGCGGTGGCGGTGCGCCTTGACCGCCGTCATGCGCTCGTCGGTCAGGCGGTCGTCCCGGGTATTGAGCCCCTGACCACTGCTCCCCACGGGGTAGCTCAAATCCCGCCAGGCGTAGTACGCCCCGCCTGCAGCGCCATGCCCCTCTAGGCTTTCGCCCGCTTGGTCCGCGCGCTCTTCTGCCGGCTCGCCAGCTTCCGGTGAGCCAGCATGTGGGCGCGGAGCACCGCGTTCATCCGGGTCTGGTAGCCCGCGCCTCCCTCCTTGAACCACGCCACCACGTCAGGGTCGAGTCGCAGGAAGACCCCCTTCTTGGTCAGGGGCGGCATCCAGGTCGCCTGCCGGAACCACGCCTCGGTGAGGATCGGGGCGGCATCGGGATCGGAGGCCACCGCCGCCTCGATCTCCGCGTCGGTCAGCCGGGCCACCCGCTCCCCGTCAGTCCGGTCGCGGTGTTTGCGGGGGTCGTACCGCACGGTACGCTCGCGCTTCACGGGCATTGGCCCTCCGGGCGGAAATGATGCGCAGGGACGCCCCGCGCGGGGTATACACGACGGTCAGGACTGAGCCGCCCAGTTCGCCTGTGGCGATGATCCGGGGCTCGCCGTAGTTCCAGCGGGTATCCAGCTGCTGGCTCACGAAGCCTTCGAAGATCTGGACCGCGCGGACGAAGTCGATCCCGTGCTTCCGGAGATTGGCCGCGCGCTTGGCCGGATCCCATTCGAAGCCCGGGATCATATATATACGGACTGTATATACGTCGGCAAGTGCCGGCGGGGCGCGCGGGGCATCGCCCCATCATGGGGTGGCGCCGGCACGGACCCGCATCATCCGGACTTGGCTGGGTACTAATGATCGCGGGCCCGGAGATTGACCGTGTCCCGCCTTCACTCCTCCGGCTGCTGCACCCCCCGGATCCCTTCCTTATAGAGCTCCATCTCCTCCCGTGTGATCCGCCGCGCCGGCACCCCGCCCCAGGTCTCCCCCGCCCCAACCCTGGAGCCGGGCAGCAGCACCGAGTGCGGCAGCACCGTCGCGCCCGCGCCCACCTCGACATCGCCCATCACCGTGGCCGCGAGGCCGATGGTGGCGCGGTCGCCGATCACCACCGGCGCCACGACCA
>JAOUIC010000207.1 GCA_029884275.1 Gemmatimonadota bacterium
CTCGTCGAACGACTGCACCATGATCCGCTCGAGCCGCTGGTTCACCGTCGCTTCGTCCCAGAAGTATCCGCCGCGATCCTGGACCCACTCGAAATAGCTGACCGTGACGCCGCCGGCGTTGGCCAGGATGTCGGGGATGACGAACACACCCTTCTGGTTGAGGATCTTGTCGGCGGCGGCGGTGGTCGGACCGTTGGCGCCCTCGCAGATGATGCGGGCCTTGATGTGCTTTGCGTTCTCGTCGGTGATCACGTTCTCCAGCGCCGCGGGCACGAGCACGTCGCAGTCGATGGTGAGCAGCTCCTGGTTGGTGACGTGCTCGGCCCCCTTGTAGTCGGAGAGCAGCTTCCGGTCACGGGCGTGCTTCAGCACTTCCGCGAGATTCAGCCCCTTGGGGTCGTGAATGCCGCCCGACTTGTCGCTCACAGCGACCACCGTGAGGCCAAGCCCGCTCATCAGCTCTGCCGCGACCGAGCCAACATTGCCGAAGCCCTGGATGGCGACCCTCGTGCCCTTGATCGGCATGCCGAGCTTCTTGAGCGCCTCGCGGGTGACGAACATGCACCCCCGCCCGGTGGCTTCGCGGCGGCCCAGCGAGCCGCCCATCTCCACCGGCTTTCCGGTCACCACCGCGGTCACGGTGTGGCGCTTGTGCATCGAATAGGTGTCCATCACCCAGGCCATGACCCGCTCATTGGTGTTGACGTCGGGAGCCGGAACGTCAGAGTCAGGGCCCAACGTGTCGATGATGCCCGAGGTGTAGCGACGGGTGAGCCGCTCGAGCTCGCCGAGCGACATGGTGGCGGGATCGCAGATCACCCCGCCCTTGGCGCCGCCAAAGGGCAGGTTGACCACCGCGCATTTCCAGGTCATCCAGGCCGCGAGCGCCTTGACCTCATCGAGGTTCACCTGCAGGTCGAACCGGATGCCACCCTTGGCGGGGCCGCGGGAGGTGTTGTAGATGACCCGGTAGCCGGTGAAGACCTCCACCGTCCCGTTGTCTCGCAGCACGGGGACGGAAACGATGATCTGCTTCTCCGGAAACCGCAGGACCTGGTAGAGGCCCGGTTCCAGCCCGAGGCGCTTTGCCGCGTCGTCGAACCGCGACATCATCTCCTCGAAGGGGTTCTCCTGGACGAGGAAGGTGTCCTTGTCTGGGCGAATGCCGATGTGTGCATGGCGCTGAGGCGTGCTCATAGAGTCTCCGATGATCGTTACAGCCGCTCGGCCGGCGTCATGACGGCGTCGAGGGCGACGGCAATCGCGTCGCCATTGGCTTCCCACACGAGGTCCAGCACCGCGACCAGCGGCTCGGGCATGTCGTCCGGCCAGCGGCCCCGCAGCTTGACCGCGTCCTTCTCCGTCACCACAAGGTAGTCCGCGCGCCGGCTCGCGTGGACGAGCCAGGCGACATCCTCGTGGCTGTACTCGTGGTGGTCTTTCCAGGTGGCGACCTGAACCGCCGCCCCGGTGGCCTTGATCTGGCTCACGAACCCAGCCGGATCAGCGATGCCGGCCGACGCCACCACCCGGCGGCCGGCGAGTATGCCCGGGCTGTGCGCCGATCCGCTCCGCAGCCCCTCCATCCGTTCCAGCCCGAGCCGTGCGACCGCCACGGGTACCGTCACCCTCGACCGGAGCTCCGCCGCCAGGGCGGCCGCCGTTTCCGGCCCGGCGCGCTTCCGGGTGACGATGACGGCGTCGGCCCTCTCCAGTGCGCTCCATGGCTCGCGCCAGGGGCCGGCGGGCAGCGGCCAGCGCACCGCGCGTGTCGTCTCGGCGCTGACCACCACCAGGTTGAGGTCCCGGCGGACGTCCAGCCGCTGGAACGCGTCATCGAGGATGAGGACATCCGCTCCGCGGGCGAGGGCTCGCTCCGCTCCCGCCACGCGGTCGGCATCGGCGATCACCGGAGCCCCCGGGAGATATCGCTCGTGCACCTGAGCCTCATCCGCTCCGCCGTAGGGGCGAAGCAGGATGCCCGGCACCAGCCCTTTGGCGGCATAGTACCTGGCGATCCAGATGGCGACCGGCGTCTTTCCCGACCCGCCGACGGTCAGGTTCCCGACCCCGACCGCCGGAAGGGGAAGGTCGTGCACCGCCAGCCACCCGCGCCGGTAGCAGAGGGTGCGGAGCCCCATGCCGGCACGCAAGAGGAGGGCGACCGGCAGCAGGGCCAGTCTGACCAGCCGGGCATCGAATCGCCGGCTGGTCCAGAGCCATCGAATCAGCCGATGGCTGTCGCGTCGCCGGTGGGGAACGTGGCCAGCCGTACCGCCTCCTGGAGTGCCTGACTACCGTCAAATATGGCTTGCTCAAGGCCGGATTGCCTTCGCTCGGGGGTGAACCAGGGCCCGTAGGCGAGCCGCAC
This sequence comes from Gemmatimonadota bacterium, assembly GCA_029884275.1. GTDB lineage: Bacteria > Gemmatimonadota > Gemmatimonadetes > Gemmatimonadales > GWC2-71-9 > JADJOM01. Next base: position 2,372 of record JAOUIC010000207.1, read on the forward strand.
TCTTGCGAACGGCGCCGGGACCAGCGTCCGGTCCCAGGAATGGGCGCGCCAAGAGGGGGCCGCTTCGGCGTGTACCGCCAGGACCACCGCCCCGCTCATCCCGGCGGCCGCCACCGCGCCGGGCTTGAACACGCGCCGCGGACCTCGCGGGCCGTCCGGCGTGAGGCCGACCGAGCGCCCTTCCCGGAGCACCTGGATCGCCCCCCTGAGCACCCGGCTGGCTCCCCGGCTGCTGCTGCCCCGGATCAGGTCGTAGCCGATGGACCGGACGAAGCCCGCCAGGTACTCACCGTCCTGGGCCTCGCTGATCATGGCGCTGATGCCCCTGTGCCGGTGGTGCCAGATCACGGGCAGGATGGCCTCGTGCCAGCAGAGCAGCACGAAGGGTCGGCCAGACTGGGCAACCTCGGTCCAGCGCGCTCCCCCGACCACGTCGATCCGCCAGGTGCCCGCCACCGCCCGAAGCGATGGCGGTCCCAGCCGCCGGATCGCGCCGCGTCGGAGGCGGTTCAGCATCGCGTCACGCCGAGGACCAGTTCCGCCGCACGGGCGGCAACACCGGGCGTTCCGAGGCGGTCGCGTACGCTCGCGAGGGCGGCCCGCTGCCGGGATGCCTCGGGGCCTCTCTCGTCGAGCAGCGGCCGCACTGCCCCGCTGACGGCTTCCGGCGTCAAGGGCAGGCGCCAGAACTCCGGGACGACCGCTTCTTCGGCGATGAGATTCACCAACCCGATCCATGGCACCGTGAGCTGACGACGGACCACCTCGTAGCTCACCCGTGGCGCACGGTAGACAAGCACATGCGGGGTCCCGGCCCAGGCGGCTTCCAGGGTGGTGGTGCCTGACTTCACGATCGCCGCGGTAGAGGCGCGCATGACCTCGGGTGACTTGTCCCGGGCGATCTGGATCGCCCCTGGGTCGGGGTACTCCGCACCCCGGATTCCCGCCACCACCGCGGATCCGACCGCGCCCCCGGCGAGCAGCCGCTCGGCGACCTGGCGCATGAGGGGCCAGTGGGCCGCGATCTCGGCCCGGCGGCTGCCGGGGAAGATACCAAGAACCGTTTCGTCCGCCGCCAGTCCGAGGGCCCTCCGAGCCGCCTCCCGCGTGGGGAAGGAGCGGTCGACCACCGGGTGGCCCAGGTGGGTCACGCCGAGGCCGCGGGCAGCGAACCACCCCTGCTCGAACGGAAGCACCACGCCGACCGCGTCCGCCGCCGCCGCGAGGGTGGCCAGCCGGCCGGGTCGCCAGGCCCAGAGCTGAGGGGCGACGAGCTGCACCACACGGAGGCCGCGGGCCCGCAGCGCGGTGCCGAGCCGCAAGTGAAAGCCGGGGTAGTCGATCAGGACAGCCCCGGCGTACCGCCCCGACGACGCGGCCCGGAGGATCGCCCGGTACCGGAGCCAGTGAATGGGCAGGGCCAGCATCGCCGCGCCGAGACCCATGGTGGCCATCCGGGAGGCATCCCAACGGATCTCGACGCCGGAATCCGCCATGCGCTGCCCGCCACATCCCTCGAGGTGGAGGTCTGGCCGAAGCCGGAGCAGTTCGACCGCCACCCGGGCGCCGAATTCGTCCCCGGAGGGTTCGCCGGCAGAAAGGAGGATGCGCGGGGCCGCCTGCTTCACTCGTCCTGAGCGGCGAGGGATGTGGAGAGGTGCACCGCGTCGGTGACATGAAGGGCCAGCTCGAGCGCGGCCCGTCCTTCCCGGGCAGTCACCGCAGGGGGGGCTTCTCCACGCACGGCGGCAAGAAAGCTGTCCAGCTCGAGCCGGAGGGCATCCTCGGGGACCGCCTCGAGCACAATGCGCTCGGCTACCTCCTTCAATGCGGCCGGCTCATCGGGAATCCAGCCGCGCCGGAGCCGGAGAAACTCCCCCCGCCCTGCCGCCAGATCGAGGGAGAGATACCCCTCCTCCTGAAAGATCCGCAGGCGCCGCAGGCGCTCCTGCGAGATCCGCGAGGCCGTCACCGATGCCACCAGCCCGTTGGAGAACTCGACCCGGGCGTGAGCCACGTCCAGAAGAGGCGAGAGGACCGCGGCCCCGTTGGCGCGGATCTCCCGGTGAATCGGGTCCCCGGCGAGATGCAGGATGAGATCCAGATCGTGGATCATCAGGTCCAGCACGACGG
>JAOUIC010000208.1 GCA_029884275.1 Gemmatimonadota bacterium
CTATCTGTTCAACAGATAGGGCTGGATCTTCGCCAGCGGATAGAAGGCGATCCGCTTCTGGAAAATCAGCGGGATGACGTAGTAGGTGACCCCCATGAACGCGAGCGCCGTCCCCGAGACGACCGTGGCGTGGAAGTGGCCCGGGATGCGCAGCGTGTTGTGGGCGATGATGTTGATCTGTTCGGTGCCGAAGGTGACGCCGGTGATGCCGCCGACGAACCCGAACACCACGATCGAGAAGACCATCGAACTGAACGCCGGATCGCCCCAGGGCGCCCGGGCCAGCCACTCGAAGAGCCCCTTGGTAAGTCCCCGCACCCGCTGGCCGAGCTCGAGGCCGGCCGGCACCGTGAACCCGTGGATCATGCTCGCCAGCACCGCCAGGTACATGGCATAGCTGGTGTTCCAGACTTTCCACGCCGGCCCCATGCCGGGGTCCACCAGCAGGTGGTGAGCCGAGGCCATCGAGATGAACAGGACGTACAGCACGAAAGCCGTCCGGCTGATCTTCTCGTTCAGCACCAGCGAACCCACCGTCAGGCCTCCCAGCAGGTACCACACCGCCACCATCGCGGCGACGTTGATCTGCTGCGAGGAATGCCCCAGCGCCCACCAGACCAGACGGTACATCTGGGGATCGACGTTCATCATTCCCATCGACCAGAGAAAGGTGGGAATGTAGATCGCCGCGCCGTGCCCGAGCGTGATCACCGCGATGATCGCCGCCGTGGCCGCTCCGTAGGTCACCAGCGGCAGGGAGCCGGTGTAGGAACCCTCGCGCTTGGCCACCACCAGGGTGCCGAAGAAGACGCAGGTGCCAACCAGCGTCCCGACCGCGAACAGGATGACGCCGAGGTAGTAGAGCGGATGCGCCTTGAGCGGGACGTACGACGTGAACAGCACGTCGGCCCGCCCGGTCCACATGGTCCATTCCACCAGCCCCATGCCCAGGACCATCAGGACGAAGGCGGCCCAGGCCACCCTGGGCGCGGCCAGCCGGCTGTTAAGGAGGATGGCGCCGGCGAAGTAGAGCACCGCCACCTCGAAGAAGATGATGAAGAAGATCAGCATGTTCATGCCGTGCACCGTCAGGATGCGGTAGAACCACACCGCATCCAGCAGATGCACCGCCTGCCACCGGGTCAGCAGCACGAGAATGGCGGAGATGCCGCCGATCAGCAGCGCCACCGTGGCGGCCACGGCGTTGGCGCGGATCAGCGCTTCCGCCTGCGACTCGACCTTGAGCCGCGTGACGGGACAGGTCCGGAAGGCGGCGCTCATGGCATCCCTCCCGGTCCCTCGGTGACGACCACGCGGCCCACCATGGTGTGGTGGCCGACCCCGCAGAATTCGTTGCAGACGATGCGGAAGTCGCCCGCCTCGGTCGGCGTGATGCGGAGCCCGTAGTCGTAGCCGGGGACGACCTGGAAGTTCACGTTGAAGGGGTAGAGGTTGAACCCGTGGTTCAGGTCGAGCGAGGAGAGATGCAGCGTGTAGCTGGCCCCCTTCTGGAGCTGCAGCACCGGCTGCCACTGCCACATCATGCCGATCAGATAGACATCGCTGCCGGGCGGCGGCGCCACCACCGGGATGCCGTGGTCCTCACCGATCTTGTAGGCCGCGATGAACTCCTGGGTCCGGGCCATGAAGGCCTTCGGCTCGACCCGGTGCCGGATGCCCGACGGATTCTGCCCGCCCTTGAAATGCCAGAGCGGCATCATGGCGAACAGAATCAGGCACCAGGCGAACGCCAGCTTGACCCAGAACATTTCCGCCGCTTCGGCCGGTTTCCACCAGACCCTGGGCGGCGACTGCAGCGCGGTGTGCATACGGCCTCCGGTTCAGGGCAGGGGGGCCTGGGACAGACTCATCACTTCCCAGATTCCCCATCCGGTGTAGAACACGACCATGACGACGATGCCGAGGAGCAGGAGCAGGAAGACGTTGTCGAACAACTGCTGGCCCCGGGGGACTTCCTCCCCCGCATCCCCGGTGGCTGGCGCCCGTGTACTCATGATGCCCCCTGATTGTATTCTTGATAACATCATGATAAAGTGACATTATACCGCCCGCAAGATCGAGGAGTCTGCTTGCACCTGTCGCGCCCTGTCGAGGCCGGCATTCGACGCCTGCTGAGCCGGGTCGATGCCGCCGTGAACCGCCTGTACGGCTGGGAGGGAAACCCGCTCTACCAGAGCGGGACCATCGCCGCCGCCCTCCTCCTCATCGTGACGGTGACGGGGATCTACCTGCTGTTCTTCTACCGCCTGGGCGATCCCTACGCCTCCATCGCCAGGATCACCGACCAGTGGTGGGGCGGGCGCTGGATCCGGGGCCTGCACCGCTATGCCTCGGATGCCGCGGTGGTCGCCATCCTGGTGCACGCCATCCGCCTGTACGCACAGGGCCGGAGCTGGGGCCCCCGGGCGCTGGCGTGGGTCTCCGGCGTCAGCCTGCTCGCCCTGGTGATGATCTGCGGCTGGACCGGGTACGTGATGATCTGGGATGTGCAGGGTCAGCTGCTGGCCCAGGAGGGGGCCCGGCTGCTCGACCGGCTCCCGATCTTCTCCGAACCGATCAGCCGCGCCTTCGTCAGCGAAGCGGCGCTGCCCTCGGCCTTCTTCTTCCTCAACCTGTTCCTGCACGTCGCCCTGCCCATCGGGCTGGGCCTCGTGCTCTGGCTGCACGTGACCCGCGTGGCCCGCCCGGTGCTGCTGCCGCCGAAACGGCTGGCCTGGGTCATCACGGGGGCGCTGACGGCGCTGGCCCTGGTCCGGCCCGTGGTGATGGAGCCGCGCGCGGACCTCGCCAGCCTGCACGCCCAGGCGACACTGGACCTGTTCTATTCGTTCTGGCTTCCTGCCGCGATGAGTCTGTCACCGGATGCCGTCTGGGCTCTCACCCTCATCGCCTGGGTGGTTCCGGCGCTGGTCCCCTGGTGGGCCCGGCCGCGGGCGGCGGAGCGACCGCCCGCCTCGGTGGTGGATGAGCGGCATTGCACCGGGTGCGAGCAGTGCTACCTCGATTGCCCGTACGAGGCCATCGCCATGCTCTCGCTGCCCGGCGAGGGCCAGCGGATGGTGGCGCGGGTCGATCCATCCCTCTGCGTGAGCTGCGGACTCTGCACCGGCTCGTGCGCGCCGATGCGGGTCGGCCCTCCCGCGAGGACCGGCCGCGACCAGCTCGCGCAGGTCAAGTCCTTCACCGCCGGAGAGGCGCCCTCCGCGGACGCCATCGTCATCGTGGCGTGCCAGCGCGGGGCCGGTGGCATCACGGCGGCAGCGGGCCTCGACGGCGCGAAGGTCTATCCGGTGGAGTGCGTGGGGAATCTCCATACTTCTTCGATCGAGTACCTGGTCCGCTCCGGGGTTCAGGGAGTGCTGATCGTCTCCTGCCCACCCCGCGACTGCTGGACCCGGGAGGGAGTGGCCTGGATGGAACAACGGCTGTACCACGAGCGCGAGGCCGAGCTGCAGGCGCGGGTGGATCGCCGGCGGATCAGGGTGGTGCACGCCGCGGCGGGCGAGCATGTCGAGGTCCGGCACGCGCTCGCGGCGTTCCGGGCCGAGCTCGGCGCCATGGGACAAACCGAGGCGGAGGCGGACGTGTCGGTCCAGCGCGCCTGTGACACCGAACTCACCACGTCGGGATCCTCGTGACTCTCCCGCGCCGGATCATGGGGATCGCGCTGGCGGGCGGATTCACGCTCGCGGTCGGGGCGCTGTCCAACACCAGCGTCCCCGTCGGGGCCGGCGACAGCGCGATGGTCCGCCTGGCGTGGCGAGCGACGCCCGCGCGGGTCCGGCATTGCCGGGCCCTGACGCCGGAAGAGCTGGCGCGAATCCCGGCCCACATGAGGCGCACCGAGGAGTGCACCGAGACCACCCTGCCCTACCGCCTGACCATTCAGCTCGACAGCGGCCCGCCGATCACGCTCTCGGTACACGCGGCGGGCGCTCGGGAGGACCGGCCGATGTATGTGTTCCAGGAATGGCGCGTGCTTCCCGGGTTCCGGACGATTCGGATCAGGTTTGAGCGCGAGCCGGCCCCCGCGGGCGGGGCCGAGCCCCTGAGTGACACGCCCGCCCTGCTGGTCCTCGACACTGCTGCCGTGATCGCGCCGCGTCAGATTGCGCTGGTCGGCTACGATGCCGACCTGAGGCGGCTCGTGCTCCAGGCGAGGCCGGCGCCATGACTGCTCCAGGGAACCGGCGCCCGGGACTGCCGCTGGCGATGCCGGTTCCCCCGCCCTTTCCGCTGGTGGGGGCGCATTTCGCGGCGGGGTTCACCTGGGCGCTGCTCGGCGGCATCGGGCTGGTCGTCCTGGGACCGCTGCTCGCGCGGGGAGGGTTCCTCGATTCCCGCATCATCGGGTTGACCCATCTCATCACGCTCGGCTGGATCACCACGGTGATCACCGGCGTGCTCTACCAGATTTTCCCCGCCATGCTGGGAATCGCGGCGCAGAGCATGCGAGTGGCGTGGCATTCGC
>JAOUIC010000005.1 GCA_029884275.1 Gemmatimonadota bacterium
CGCCGGGTCGTAGGCCATGTAGTAGGCCGCCCGCAGGTTTCCTTCGGACGTTTCGCTCTTGGGGTTTTCCCGCAGGGCGTCGTGGAAGCGGCTGAAGTTGGGCAGGTCCGGGACATCGTGGACCAGCGCCTTCACGCGGGCTTCGAAGGCTGCGAGTTCCGGTGCGCCCCCCTCGGCCAGGCGGCGCTCGATCTTGCGTGACAGGTCCGCCAGCGCCTTGATGAGGTGGGCCAGGTCGCTGCGGGTGTTGTTGATGTTGATCTGGACCAGCACGCTGTTGCGCGAGGTCTTGTTGATCTGGATGTCGTAGTCGTTGGCCAGCAGCGCCTTGAACTGGGTGCCGTCATAGCCGGCGTTGCCGCAGAGCAGGGTGATCCGGCTCGGGTCGAGGAAGAACTCGTCTTCCCTGAGCGCGCGGGCGGTGTCGGCGAAGGTCTTGCCCGGGACCCCGTAGTCGGCGAAGCCGGACTTCCGGAATTCCTCCGGGATCATCTCCGCCGGCGTGGCCGCATGGAAGTACTTGGAGATCAGCGGGTGCGTGTTGATGTCGCGCCGCAGTTCGATCGACAGCTGGGTGGCGCGCTGCACCAGTTCGTAGCCTTCCAGCTCCATCTGGCGCCGGGCCAGGTCCAGCGAGGCGATGATCTGCAGGTTGGGCGAGGTGGAGGTGTGGGTGAAGAACGCCTCCTTGAACGACGCCTCCGCGGTGTGGAAGTCCTGGTCGGCCACCACGATGATCGAACCCTGCCTGAGCGCCGACATCGACTTGTGCACCGAGTCAGTCTCGTACACCCGGATGCGCACCTGGTCGGGATCGGGCAGGAGCGGGGTGTCGAGCAGCTTCGGATTCTTCGGGTCGATGGGACCGACCTCTTTCTGGAACTTCTCGTAGCGCGCCCGGTAGGCCGGGTCGCGCATCATGCCGCGGAGCGCCGCCGCCGCGCCCATCGCCGTCCGCCGGCGGAGGAAGGGGGAGAACCGGGCGAAGCCGAACCAGGCCTCGTCCCACAGGAAGATCAGGTCAGGCTTGATGGCCAGGCACTCCAGCATGGTCTGCTCGACGTTGGCCACGTGGCCGTCGAAGGTGCAGTTGGTCAGCACCAGCATCCGGGCGCGGTCCAGCTTGCCTTCCGCCTTGAGGCGGAGGAGCGCCTGCTTGATGGGCCTGATGGCCAGGCTGCCATACATCGAGTACTGGGTGAGCGGATAGGCGTCGATGTAGAGCGGCTGGGCCCCCGCCAGCGTAAGTCCGTAATGGTGCGACTTGTGGCAGTCGCGGTCGATCAGCACGATGTCGCCGGGCCGAAGCAGCGCCTGGTGCACGATCTTGTTCGAGGTCGAGGTACCGTTGGTGACGAAGAAGGTGCGATCGCCACCCAGGGCGCGGGCCGCCTTGTCCTGGGCCAGCTTGATGTTGCCGGTGGGCTCCAGCAGGCTGTCGAGACCGCCGGTGGTGGCGGAGGATTCGGCGAGGAACAGGTTCACCCCGTAGAACTCGCCCATGTCGCGGATCCAGTTCGACTTGAAGATCGACTTGCCGCGCGCCACCGGCAGGGCGTGGAAGGTCCCGATCGGGCGGGCGGCGTATTTCTTCAGGTTGTCGAAGTAGGGCGTCTCGTAGCGATCCTTGATCCCCTCGAGGATGGAGAGGTGGATCTCCATCGGCTCCTCGACGCCGAAGAACACCCGGCGGATGGGGGCGGCGCCTTCCGAGCCGGCGATCTTCGCGACGTCGTGGTCGGTGGTGAGGAAGACGTCCAGCTCCGGGCGGAACGTCCGGATGAGCTTGGCGAGGAGCATGGCGCGATCACCCGGCTCGGTGCCGATCTCCGCCGGGACGACCCGCGCGAGCACCTCCCGCAGGGCGGGCGAGGAGTAGCGGGAGCCGTAGCCGAACCCGTCCACCAGGACCACGGACTGCAGGTTGTAGTTGAAGATCGTGGCCAGGATGGCGTCTTCGAAGCTGCCGACGACGACCATTTCGTAAACGAACTCGTCGTCCTCCCGGCGCAGCCGGTGGAACGCCTCCCGCAATGCCGGCCAGGTGGATTGCTCGCCGGCCGAGACCAGCAGCACCTCGAAATACGGTTTCCGGGCGCGGCCGTGGGCCAGCGGCGGCGGCAGGATGGCGGGGAGGTGAGTCTCGCCCTCGTCCTCGCCCTGCCAGGACTCGATGTCATCGCGATAGCTGTTGGACAGCAGGGCGCCGCTGATCCGGTTCACCAGGCGGCCGAGCCCGACCCAGTCGGATGTCTCCAGCCGCACGTGGATCTGGGTCATCATGTGAGGGCCGGGGTAGGCGTTCAGCTCTTCCAGCGGCTGCAGCGCATCGAGCAGCGCCAGCGCCTCCTTGCGTAGCCGGTCCAGATCGGTGCCGCTCGCGGTACCCAGGGCCTGGACCAGGCGGTGGAGTTTCCGCCACTGCTCGATCCGGGCATCCGAGGCTGAAAACATCTGGCGCAGGGCGTCCTCTGCGGCCGTGGGGGGCTTGGTCAAGGGTGCTTCCTTGGTTTGGGTGGCGAGTCCGGGGGTCATGGTGTCGCTCCTTCAGAAACCGTATTTCGCGAGAATGGTGAGCCGTAGGGCGTCGCTGGAACTATCGTCCGGGTTCCAGCGCACGCCATAGAGAATTTCCGGCCCGATGGTGAGGTTCGGCGCCCCGTCCCAGAAGAGGTTCGCCGAGCCGTAGAAGCCGCGGAAGAACGGGCCGGGCGAGCCGCTCCGGTCGTCCGGGATGATCGTGGCGCCACCGACGAAGGTCGAATGGTATTTCTTGCTCCACTGGCTGTCGTACGCCAGGTACCCACCGTAGGTGGGGAGGGGCGTGAGCTTGGTGCTGCCGGGAGTCTCGGGCACCGCCTCGATGTTGAAGCCCCCGAGCGACACCATGTAGCGCTGGATGCCCTTGCCGGCGATCAGCTGGACCATGAGCTTCGAGCCCAGCTCGGTGGTCTTGATCGCGCCGGACAGGGCGAGGCCGCGCCCGAACAGGTCCTGGTTTTCCGTGCCATCGTTGTACCTGAGGTCGCGGGCGACGGCGGACAGCTGCACGTGCCCCCTGGCGCGCTGGAACCGGACGTTGGCCACCAGGTCGGGGAGCGGCTGGAAGGCGGCGCTGGTCACCGTGTCAGGCGAGAAACGCGCGTCCGAGCGGGGCGCTTCGAGCGACACCGTGAACCAGGTGCCATTCGCGGTCGGCGTGGTGCCTTTCCACATGGCGGTCGAGTACCGCAGCATGGCGCTTCGCACCAGGATGCCGGTCGTCGGGCCGTCGAAATCGGCGGTCCGCGGATTCACGTCCATGTCGGCGAAGGTGCTCCACCACTGCCCGATCCGGAAATGCTGGAAGTCCATGTAGGCGTGACGCAGGCGGAGCGTAGTCTGTCCGCTGGGCCCGTAGAAGTCGCTCTCCAGGTAGCTCTCGATCGCGCCGAGTGGCGTGCCGCGAACGGTGAACCCGGCCTTGAGCCGGGTCTGCCGGGCGTCGATCGAAAACCGGCCACCCACATTGCCGTCGTCGTCGTCAGGCGGGATCTCGGCGATATTGAAGGTGGACTGGCCCTGCAACCCGAAAAAGTCCTCCGAGGCGCTGATCCGGATGGAGAACCCGGCAAACCCCTCGGTCTTGGGAGCACCTTCCACCGAGTCCTTCCCGGCAAAGGTCCATACCTGTGCCTCGGCGACTGGCGCCAGTCCTCCCCACGCCGTCACGACGGCCAGCAGCAACGCCAGCGGCTGGAGGAGCCGAGCGGCGGATCGAGCGGTACTGGGGCTCAAAGTGCGTCGGGGGGCACGAGTTGGCTCGGTACTGCCTGGTGCGTGCATGGCGGAATCCTCCGGGGATAGCGCATTTCAGGTTCAGGACACAGTATCTACCCCGCTGGCCCTGACCGGCCGGCCAAGACGGCGTGAAGTTCCCTTCGCAGAGATCATGGGGTGATTTTGAATCAGGACACCAGCGCGCTGGATTCGGCTTCCGGCAGGTTCACGCCAACCTGGCTGAGAGGGTACCGCCCGGCCGACCTGGCCCGTGACGTCATCGCCGGCGCGACCCTGGCGGCCTACCTGCTGCCTGCGGCCATCGGCGACGCCTCGCTGGCGGGGCTGCCGCCCGAGGCGGGGATCTACGCCTGCCTCTTTTCCGGTCTGCTGTTCTGGGCATTCTGCGGCGGGCGGCACACTGCCATCACCGTCACCTCGGCCATCTCGCTCCTGATCGGCTCGACACTCGGCGATCTGGCGGGCGGGGACGTCTCCCGCTACGGCGCTCTCGCTGCCGGCACGGCACTGCTGGTTGCGATCATGGCCCTCCTGACCTGGCTGACCAAGGCCGGAAACGTCACCGACTTCATCTCCGAGACCGTGATGGTGGGGTTCAAGGCGGGCGTCGCGCTCTACCTCGCCAGCACCCAGCTTCCCAAGCTCTTCGGCTTCAAGGGTACGCACGGCGACTTCTGGGAGCGGATGGGGTATTTCCTGGAGCATGTCGGGGAGACCAACTCCTTCGCGCTGGCCCTGGGCGTGGGGAGCCTCGTCCTGCTGCTGTCAGGCAAGCGCTTCCTGCCGAACCGGCCGGTGACGATCGTCGTCCTCGTGGGAGGCATCGTCCTCGCCACGGTGAATGATCTCGCCGGCCGCGGCGTGTCGGTTCTGGGAGTGGTGCCGCAGGGGCTGCCGGCTCCGACCCTGCCGGCGCTTGACCGGACCGACGTGAACACCATCCTGCCCCTGGCGCTGGCGTGCTTCCTGCTCGCCGCCGTTGAAACTGCGGCCATCGGGCGGATGTTCGCCAAGAAGCATGGCTATCGCCTCGACGCGAATCGCGACTTCCTCGCGCTGGCCGCCGCGAACCTGGGAGCCGGCGTGGGAGCCGGGTACCCGGTGAGCGGGGGGATGTCGCAGTCGCTGGTGAACGAGTCGGGCGGGGCCCGCACGCCGCTGTCCGGCCTGATCGCCGCGCTGCTGATGCTCGTGATCGCCCTGTTCTTCACCCAGGTGCTCCACAACCTGCCGCAGCCGGTGCTGGCCGCGATCATCCTGGTCGCGGTGACGGGGCTGGTGAAGGTCGATGCCATCAAGCGCATCGCGCGTTTTGGTCGCGGCGAAGTGCTGATCGCCGGGGCGGCGCTGATCGGCGTGCTGGGTTCCGGATTGCTCCGAGGCGTGCTGGTGGGAGCGATCCTCTCAATTCTGGTGCTGCTCCGGAGGGCCTCGCGGCCGCACACGGCCGTGCTGGGCCGGGTGCCGGGCACCGACCTCTTCGGCGACGTGGAGCGGCACCCGGACAACCAGCTCATTCCCGGGGTGATGGTGTTCCGGGTGGATTCCTCCATCCTCTACTTCAACACCCAGCACGTGCAGGACCAGTTCGAGGCAGCGCTGGCCTCGCAGGCGACGCCGGTGAAGCTGGTGGTGTGGTACTTCGGGACGACGCCCTTCGTGGATCTGGCCGGCGCCGAACTGCTCTCCGAAATCCATGCAGACCTCGAGCGCCGCGGCACGGTGCTCCGCTTCAGCGATGCGCGCGGACCGCTCAGGGAAGTGCTGCAGGCCGCAGGCCTCGAAGCCCGGGTGGGGCCGATTCAGCCGGCAACCAGCGCCCTGTCGGTCATCCGTGAGTGGCAGACCACCTCAGCCGCGAAGCCTTGAAGGCAGTTTCAGTCGGTATTCACCGGGCGGACTTTGCCCCCCGGTCGCGGGCGGGGTAGGTTCTAGGCTGTCTGGGCAACGAATCAGGCCCGGCCCCGCCGGGCTCGATTGATCTGTTGCCCGTCACTTCACATCCAGTCTCCGGAGCATCCGACGATGCGGACGCATCTGCCCCTCTATCTGGCTGCGCTCGCAGCCGCGGCCGTGGCTTCCTGCAAGAAGGAACCCCCGCCGCCCCCGCCGCTCGATGTGCAGGTCATGACGGTCGAGCAGAGCAACGTGCCTCTCTACGCCGAGTACACCGGCCAGACGCGGGGCTCGGTGGAGCTCGAGGTGCGGGCCCGGGTAGAAGGCATCCTTCAGAAGCAGCACTACAAGGACGGGTCCGAGGTGAAGAAGGGTGAGCTGCTCTTCACCATCGACCCGGCGAACTATCAGGCCAAGCTGACGCAGGCGCAGAGCCAGATGGCCGAGGCGCAGGCCACGCTCACGCGGGCCACCAACGACGTCAACCGGTTCCGGCCGCTGGCGGAGAAGAAGGCCATCCCGCAGCAGACGCTGGACAACGCGCTGAGCGCCGAGGAGGCTGCCCAGGCGGGTGTCGCTGCCGCCAAGGCGAATGTGGACCAGACCAGGCTGGACCTCTCCTACACCCGGATCAGCGCCGAGGCCTCCGGCCTCGCCGGGAAAGCGGAGGTGCTGCCGGGGAACTTCGTGGGCCGGGGCGAGCCGACCCTGCTCACCCGCATCTCGCAGCTCGACCCGATCCGCGTCCGGTTCAGCGTTCCGGAGCAGGAGATGATCCGGATTCAGAGAGAACTCGGGGTGATGACGCAGGAGCAGAGGAAGGCACGGTTCAGCGGGGCATTCGAGATGGAGCTGGCGGACGGCTCGCGCTACCCCCAGAAGGGGGACCTCGTCTTCGGCGACCGGCAGGTGGATCCCAACACAGGTACGCTGCTGGTCGAGGTGGAGTTCCCCAATCCGGGCAGGACGATGCGGCCGGGCCAGTTCGCGCGGGTGCGGTTCCTGAAGGGGGCGCTGGACAGCGCCATCGTGGTGCCCCAGCGGGCGGTGCGCGAGCTGCAGGGGACCTTCCGGGTGGCAGTGGTGGACGACAGCAACCGGGTCTTCTTCCGGCAGGTCGAGTCGCCCTCCGCGTTCGGGAGCGTGCGGGTGATCACCACGGGGCTCAAGTCGGGCGAGCGGATCATCGTCGAGGGGCTGCAGCGGGTCCGCGACAGCGTGGTGGTGAATCCGAAGCCGTGGACCCCGCCCCCGGACTCGGCGGCTGCCCGGCCCGATACCGCGAAGGCGCCCGCGGCGGCGCCGGCCACCAACTAGCCCCGGGCGGAAGCCTCCATGTCCGACTTCTTCATCAAGCGGCCCATCGTCGCCATGGTGATCTCCATCCTCACGGTGATCACGGGCCTCGTCGTCGCCTCGCGCCTCCCCATCGAGCAGTATCCCGGGCTCGCGCCGCCGAACATCAAGGTGACCACGCGCTATCCGGGCGCGAACGCCGAGATCGTGGAGCAGTCGGTCGCCACGCCGATGGAGCAGCAGATCAACGGCGTGGACAACATGCTCTACATCAAGTCGCTCAACACGAGCGACGGGCAGCTCCAGATGGACGTCACCTTCCGGGTCGGCATGGACCGGGACATGGCGAACGTGCTGACGCAGAACCGCGTGGGGTGGGCGTCGTCGCGCCTGCCGATCGAGGTGACCCAGCAGGGCGTCATCGTCAAGAAGGTGAATCCCTCCATCCTGATGATCGTCTCGATCTACTCGCCCACCGGCGCGTACGACGCGACCTTCCTCAACAACTTCGCCGTCCTCAACGTCCGCGACGCCATCCTCCGCGTCCAGGGCGTGGCGCAGACCGACCTGATCGGCGGCTCCGAATACGGCATGCGGGTGTGGCTCCGGCCGGACCGCCTGGCCCAGCTCGGGCTCTCGGCCACGGACGTCGTCGACGCCATCAAGGAGCAGAACCTGCAGGCCCCCGCAGGCCAGATCGGCGGCGAGCCGGCGCCGCACGGCCAGGAATTCACCTACACCGTGCGCGCCCCCGGCCGGTTCAGCACCCCGGAGGAGTTCGCCAACATCATCGTCCGATCCGCCGGCCAGGGCGGCGAGGTCCGCATCCGCGACGTCGCCCGGGTGCAGCTCGGCAACGAGTTCTACGGCCAGGACGCCCGGCTCAACGGTCAGCCGGCCGCGGTGCTCATGGTCTACCTCCTGCCCGGCGCCAACCAGACCGCGTCGGCGGAGGAGATCTACCGGACGCTGGAGGACGCCAAGACCCGCTTCCCGGACGGCATCGACTACAAGATCACGTACGACACCACGCCGGCCGTCGAGGCCTCCATCCACGAGGTGATGAAGACCCTGTACGAGGCGGTCATCCTCGTGATCCTCGTGGTCTTCATCTTCCTCCAGAGCTGGCGCGCGACGCTGATCCCGCTGCTCACGGTGCCGGTCTCGCTCGTCGGCGCACTGATCTTCTTCCCGGTCCTCGGGTTCACGATCAACGTCCTGACCCTCTTCGGCCTGGTGCTGGCGATCGGCATCGTGGTGGACGATGCGATCGTCGTGGTCGAAGCGGTGATGCACCACATCGAGCAGGGCATGGCCCCGAGGGACGCCACCTTCCAGGCGATGAAGGAGGTGTCGGGCCCGGTGGTCGGGATCGCGCTCATCCTTTCGGCCGTGTTCATCCCGGTGGCGTTCGTCGGCGGCCTGACCGGGCAGCTGTACATGCAGTTCGCGATCACGATCGCCCTGTCGGTGCTGATCTCCGCCTTCAACGCCCTGACGCTGAGCCCGGCGCTCGCCGCCCTGCTCCTCAAGCCCGGCGGCCAGGCGCCGAAGGGGATCCTCGGGAAGTTCTTCGGCGCGTTCAACCGCGGCTTCGAGAAGGTCACCGGCGGGTACGTCGGCCTCGCAGGCGGGCTCGTACGCAAGTCGGTCGTCGCGATCATCGCGGTGGCGGCGTTCGCCGTGGCGGCGGGCGGCGTAGCGAAGTTCCTCCCCGGCGGGTTCGTGCCGGATGAGGACTTCGGCGTCTTCCTGGTGCACCTCCAGCTCCCCAGCGCCGCGTCGCTCCAGCGTACCGGCGAGGTCGCACGCATCGTCGAGGCGGCGATCGCGGAAGACCCGATGGTGGACTCCTACAACTCCATGCTCGGCGCGAACTTCCTCTCCAACGCGCACACGCCCTACATGGCCACGTTCGCCGTGCGGCTCAAGCCCTGGGAGGAGCGGCCGCACGACGACGCCACGGCCATCATGCAGCGTCTGGAGCAGCGGCTCCAGGGGATGTCGGAGGCGGTGGTCTTCCCGTACAGTCCCCCGACCATCCCGGGCTTCGGGGCGGCCGGCGGCTTCACGGTGGTCCTGCAGGACCGCTCCGGCCAGATGACGACCGCGGAGCTGGGACAGCGTGCCGCCGAGTTCATCGCCGCGGCACGGCGGCGGCCCGAGATCGGCGGGGCCACGACCACCTTCGATCCGACGGTGCCCCAGGTCACCGTGGACGTGAACCGCGAGCAGGCCCGCTCGCAGGGCGTCCAGATCAACGACATCTTCACCACCCTGCAGACCGCGCTCGGCGGCGCGTATGTCAACGACTTCAACCGCTTCGGCCGCGTCTACCGCGTCTACGTGCAGGCCGATTCGAACTACCGACGCAGCGCGCAGAACATCAACGACTTCTACGTCCGCTCCCGGACGACGAACCAGATGGTGCCGCTCGGCGCCCTGGTCACGGCCCGGAACTCGAGCGGGGCCGAGGAGGTCACGCGGTACAACCTCTACCGCTCGGTGGTGCTGAACGGCTCGCCGGCGCCGGGCTACAGCTCCGGCCAGGCGATGCAGGCGCTGGAGGCCGTCGCCCGCACCAGTCTGCCCGCGGAGATGGGCATCGAGTGGACGGGCTTCTCGTACCAGGAGGCCACCGCGCCGCCTTCCCTGCCGACGTTCATCATGGCCCTGGTCTTCGTCTTCCTGCTGCTTGCCGCCCTCTACGAGAGCTGGTCGCTGCCCTTCAGCGTGCTGCTCGGCACGCCGCTGGCCGCGTTCGGCGCGTTCGTCGGGCTGCTCATCGCCCGGTACGAGCTCAACGTCTTCACGCAGATCGGCCTGATCACCCTGATCGGCCTCGCGGCGAAGAACGCCATCCTCATCGTCGAGTTCGCCAAAATGAAGCGCGAGGAGGGGCTGAGCGTGAAGGACGCGGCCCTCACGGCGGCGAGGCTCCGCTTCCGGCCCATCCTCATGACGTCCTTCGCCTTCATCCTCGGCGTGGTGCCGCTCATGCTGGCGTCGGGATCGGGGGCGAACGGGCAGAACGTGATGGGCGTGTCGGTCTTCTCCGGCATGCTCGCCGCGACCGCGCTGGGCGTGTTCCTCATTCCGGGCCTCTACGCCTTCGTCCAGGAGATGAGCGAGAAGCTCGGCGGCAAGCCCGCCCCGGCCGACGCCGCTCCCCCGGCAGCACCTTCCAAGGGCCACTGATATGCGTCTGAGAGCCTTCACTCCGCTCGTCGCGCTTGCACTCGGCGCCTGCATGATGGGGCCGAATTACCAGCGGCCCGAACTCCCCGTACCCGAGGGGTATCGCGAGTCGGCTCCGATGGACAGCGTGGCCAGGGACAGCGTCCTGGCCCAGGACAGCAGCTTCGCCAACGTCCGCTGGTGGGAGGTGTTCCAGGATACCGTGCTGCAGCGGCTGGTGCGGGTGGCGCTGGAGCAGAACCTCGACCGCAGGCTGGCCACCGAGCGGATCTCGGAGGCCTCGTCGCTGCTCCGGATCACCAAGGCGGACCAGTACCCCTGGATCAGTGCCGGAGCCGGCGTGTCGCGCCAGCAGGCGTCTCAGGAGGCCATCCGGGCGCTTCCCGACAGCAGCCGGACCTACACCCTGTTCGAAGGTGGCGTGGGCCTTTCCTACGAACTTGATCTCTTCGGTCGCCTGCGCCGCGCCACCGAGCGCGACCGCGCGATCCTGCTTGCGACCGAGGAAGCCCAGCGGACCGTCACCATGCTGCTGGTGGCGGCGGTGGCGCAGTCGTATTTCGACCTTCGCGCCGCGGACCTGCAGCTCGACGTATCCCGCCGGACCGCCGAGTCGCGCCGGGAATACGTGGAAATCGCGCGGCTGCGGTTCGAGGGCGGGGTGACGGGAGAGATCGACTACCGCCAGGCGCAGTCGGAATACGAGCGTACCCGCGGCTTCGTGGTGGACTTCGAGGAGCAGACCACCCTCCTCGAGAACGCGCTGAGCGTCCTCCTCGGGCACGCCCCGGCGGCGGTACCGCGGGGCGACGCGATCTCCGGGCAGCTGCTGCCGCCCGCGGTTCCCGAGGGACTCCCCTCCTCACTGCTCGACCGGAGGCCCGACCTGCGGAGCGCCGAGCAGCAGCTCGCCGCCTCCACCGCCGACATCGGGGTGGCCAAGGCGCTGCTGTACCCGAATATCTCCCTCACCGGCTTCCTCGGCCTGCAATCGCGCGACCTCAGCACTCTCGCCAACAGTTCCGCAGTGGCCTGGAACGCCGCAGCCAGCCTGGTGCAGCCGATCTTTCAGGGCGGACGGAACAAGGCCAACGTGAAGGCCGCCGAATCGCGGATGCGGCAGCAGCTGATCAGCTACGAAGGCACCGTGCTCAACGCCCTCCGCGAAGTGGATGACGCACTGACCCAGTACCGGCTCGCGGCCGACCGCCGCGCCGTGACGGACTCGCAGGTGGTGTACAACCGGATCGTGCTGGGGCTCGCCGAGGTGCGGTATGAGGGGGGCGTCAGCCAGTACCTCGAAGTGCTTGACGCCCAGCGGAATCTGCTCAACACCGAGCTCGACGCGGTCGATGCCGTCCGGCGGCAGCTCGCCGCGCTGGTGGCGGTCTACCGGTCGCTGGGTGGCGGCTGGGAGGTCGAAGAGCCGGTGGAAGAGGCTCCTCCACCGTCAGAGTAGCAGGGTGAAACCAGCGAGCCCCCGGTGAAACGACACCGGGGGCTCGTTCGTTGGGGTCGTTCGGCCAGCACCGGGTGGCGACTGGGGTCCCGCCTCACTGGAGGAGTATCGGCATGCAAGGAGTCATCGGGCCTGTGGTGAACCGCCGGTTCACATCGGCGTGGGGAGTCATGCTGGCCACCGTGATGGCCGCGCCGGCCCTCGAGGGGCAGAACACGGCGGTTGACATCAAGGAATGGACGGTCCCCTGGGAGCGCACCCGGCCGCGCGACCCCTACGTGGCACCCGATGGCCGGGTCTGGTTCGTGGGCCAGGAAGGGAACTACGTCGCTGTGCTCGAGCCGGTCTCCGGGAAGTTCGATCGCTACGAGATCGACGCGGGAACCTATCCGCACAACCTGATCGTGGATGCGAAGGGGATGGTGTGGTACGCCGGCAACCGCAATGCGATGATCGGACGGCTGGACCCCGCGACCGGGGAGATTACCCGCTATCCGATGCCCGATGCCGCCGTGCGTGACCCCCACACCCTGGTGTTCGACAGTGCGGGCAACATCTGGTTCACGGCGCAGCAGTCGGGGTACGTCGGCCGGCTGGCCATGCAGACAGGGAGGATCGACCTGGTCCGGGTGGAGACACCCAACGCTCGGCCGTACGGCATCGTCATCGACCGGGGTGGCCGGCCCTGGTTCGTCCAGTTCGGCACCAACCGGATCAGCATGGTCGATCCCGTCACCCTCAAGCTTCGCGATTTCGATCTGCCCGCCGCTGGCGCCCGATCGCGCCGGCTGGAGGTGACGTCAGATGGAATCGTGTGGTACGCCGATTACGCCCGTGGCATGCTGGGCCGACTGGACCCGCGCGACGGGTCGGTGCGCGAGTGGGCCAATCCCGGAGGCGCGGCCTCGCTGCCGTATGCCATGATCGTGGACGACCGTGATCGCCTCTGGCAGTTCGAGACCGGCACCCAGCCGAACCGCCTGGTCGGCTTCGACCCGAAGCAGGAGCGGTTCTTCAGCGTCACTCCGTTTGGTGCGGCGCAGAACACGGTGCGGCACGCGTACTACCATGCTCCCACCAGGACCGCCTGGTTCGGCACCGATGCCGGCACCATCGGCCGGGCGATGCTGCCTGCCGCCACGCCGGCTCCGGTCAGCGTACCGTAAACGCAATACCGTCGGGGCCGGCGCCCACCGGCAGGTAGCGCCGCACCGCGTTGCTCGCGAGATCGAGCTCGGCGACCGCATTGCTCCCTCGGAGGGTGATCCAGACGGTCCGGCTGTCGGGCGCGAAGGCGACCCCGAAGGGCTGAGAGGGGCCCGCTTTGCCCGCCGGAGGCGAGATGGTGATCACCGCGAGCGGCGCCCGGGTCCGCACGTCAATCACCCGCACTTCGTCGGCCTGGGGGTTGGTGATCACCGCTCGGGCTCCGTCGGGCGTGAATCCGATCCGGTACGGGTGCCCGCTGGTCTGCAGCGAGTCGGCCACCCTCCATGCCCCCGAGGCGACCACATACACTTTGCCGGTGGTGTTGCTGCCGAGCCAGACCTGAGTGCCATCGGGCGTCAGGGCGATCGCCTCGGTCATCGGACCGACCGAAAGGGTGGAAGGCTCTGCGCCGCCTGTCAGATCGACCCGCGAGAGTGTGCCGGGGCGGATGTTGGCGGTGTAGCCGGTCTTCCCGTCGGCGGTGAGCGCGACCATGTGGCTCACCTCCTGCCCGGTCGCGTGCTCACTGACGAGCCGGCCCTCCACCACGTCGACCAGCAGCACACGCTGGCTGGTTTCGCTGGTGACGGCAACAGTTCGGTTGTCGGGAAGGAAGACGATGCCGTGGGGCCGCCGGTGGGGACCGAGCGAAATCGTCCTCGCGACGGAGAGCGTCCGGAGGTCCACGACCGTGAGCGTGGCCCCGGGCTCCCTGGCCCCGTAATCGGTGGCCACGGCCCACCGGCCGTCGCCGCTGGCGGCCACTTCATGGGGGCCCAGCCCGGCCGGCAGGGTCGCCAGGGTGGCTCCGCTGGCGAGGCTGACCACCGAAATGGTGTTCTCGTCCTTGTTGGTCACCACCAGGAGGGATTCGGGCGCCTGCGCAGCGAGTCCCAGGGCAAGCATGAGGATGGTATTGGGCATGGCCCGATCTACGGGTGACGGTCATCGCGGTTTCGGGCGGTGATGCCCGCGCACAGAG
Source organism: Gemmatimonadota bacterium (assembly GCA_029884275.1). Classification (GTDB taxonomy): domain Bacteria; phylum Gemmatimonadota; class Gemmatimonadetes; order Gemmatimonadales; family GWC2-71-9; genus JADJOM01. The sequence continues at coordinate 13,821 of JAOUIC010000005.1, forward strand.
TGGAACGTTGGCTCCGATCGATGTATCGTCAAGCCGCCCCCGTCACCCGGACCTGAGATGTTCGCTTCTCTGCTGCTGAGTCTCGCGGTTCTCGCCTCTCAGGCGTCACAGGCCACGGCCGCCGACACCGCTGCCCTGGTCGTCGGTGCGCGGACCGTTACCGTGTTCCGCGCGCCTTTCGGCCCGGCCACGGCGGGCGAGCGGGTGGAACTGGCGAAATTCCGGATCAGTCAGCTGCTGCGTGACGGGGCTGACTCGATCAGCAGCTTTGGTCTCGAGGGATGGACCGTCATTCACCTCGGCCACTTCCCGGCGTTCGTTCTCACCCCCGCGGACGTGGATTCCCTCCGGGGCGAGACGATGGAGGCCAAAGTCCAGGGCGCACGGGCGGGATTGGCGCTGGTGGTGGCCGAGTACGTCGAGGCCCGAAGCGTCCGCTCCATCATCCGGGCCGCGGCGCTGTCCCTCGTCGCGACCGTGCTGCTTCTGCTTCTGCTCCGGGGGTTGAGCTGCGGGCGGGCGTGGCTGCAGGCGCGGAGCGAGAGCGTGCAGAACGAGATGCTCTCGGTCCGCTTCCCCCGCCTCGCGCGGATCATCCATCCCGAGGGAATCGCCCGGGCGATCAAGGCCGCTCTCCATGCCGCCACCTGGTTCATCGGGCTGACGGCGGCTTACCTGTACCTCACCTTCGTGCTCACCTCGTTCCCCTGGACGCGGCCGGCCGGTGAGGCGCTGGGGAGCGTCCTCAAGCGGGTCCTGACGGAGATCGGCCAGGGGATGCGCGACGGGATCCCGGATCTCATCGCGATCATCGTGATCTCCTTCCTCGCGGTGTTGCTGGGCCGGCTGCTGGATCGTCTCTTCCGCGCCGTGGCGCTCCGCAACGTCACGATTCCCGGTTTCCATCCGGAGACCGCCGAGCCGACCCGGCGGATTGCGAAGGGCCTGCTGTGGATGTTCGCGGTGATCCTGATGTACCCCTACCTGCCGGCGAGTGATTCGGCGGCCTTCAAGGGGGTCTCGGTCTTCGCCGGCCTGCTGGTGAGCTTCGGGTCGGCCGGCATCGCGGGGCAGCTGATGAGCGGGCTGGCCCTGATGTACTCCCGGGGGTATCACATCGGGGACTTCGTCATGATCGGGAGCCACCAGGGCACGGTCCGCGAACTCGGACTGCTGACCACCCGGCTCCGCACGGTCAAGGACGAATACGTGAGCATCCCGAACAGCGTCGTGCTCACCGGCGGGACGGTGAACTACTCCGCAGCCGGCCGGGAGGGGCACACACTGACGATCTACACCTCGGCGACCATCGGCTACGACGTGGCCCGCACCGAGGTGGAATCGCTGATGCTCGAAGCGGCGCGAGGATCCAGTGCGGTGGTGGCCTCGCCGGCGCCGTTCGTCCTGATGCGGGCGCTCGGCGACTACAGCATCGAATACCAGCTCAACGCCGCCATTGACGCCGGCCGGGCGCGCGAGCTGCCGCAGATCTACAGTGCGCTCCACTCCCGGGTGTACGACGCTTTCGCCAGGGCGGGAGTCGAGATTCTCTCGCCGTCGTACTTCGCCCTGCGGGACGGCAACCGGATGACGATTCCCGAGGCGATCCGGCCGGATCTTCCCGCCGGGTCGTTCCGCGTCAAGGTGGACGGAACGCGTTCCTGAGGGAGCACTTCGGGCGCACGAACCGGATATTCCCGCCGGCGGGGACCGCGTAGAATCGTCCCATGACACCAGCCACCCATCTCCCCTTCGATGCCGATGACGCGTGGGGCGCCGTACTCCGGCGAGATGCGTCTCGGGACGGCGAGTTCGTGTACGCCGTCACCAGTACCCGGATCTTCTGCCGTCCCTCATGCCCTTCGCGCCGGCCGCGGCGCGACCGGGTGAAGTTCTTCCCGACAGCGGGCGTGGCTCAGGACGCCGGCTTCCGGGCCTGTCGTCGCTGCCGGCCGCTCGACGCTGCGAGGCCCGAGGCGGATGCCGCGGTCACCCGCGCGCGGGCGGTGCTCGACTGCCGGGCGGGCGAGCGAATGACGCTCGCCGCTCTCGCGCGGGAGGTCGGAATCAGCCCGGCTCATCTCCAGCGCCGATTCCGGCGGGCGGTGGGAATGTCACCGCGGGAGTATCTCGAGCAGGCCCGTCTGGCCCGGCTCCGGCAGGGGCTGCGCGAGGAAGGCAGCGTGAGCCGCGCGGTGTTCGAGGCCGGTTTCGGCTCCGGCAGCCGGGTGTACGAGCGCAGCACGGTGCTCCTCGGCATGACGCCGGGAGAGTATCGCCGGGAAGGGGAGGGGCTGGTCATCCGGTACACGGTGGTCCCGTCACCGCTTGGCCGGCTGCTGGTGGCGGTCACCGACCGCGGTGTCTGCGCCGTCAGCATGGGCGATTCGGATGAGGCGCTGGTGGCGTCGCTGCGTCGAGAATTCGCCCGGGCCGAGCTCCGCCGGGTGGATGCTGGCGCGGACGACTGGCTGGCGGCCCAGGTGCGGCGGGTGGCCGAGGAGATCGCCCAACCCGGGCGCGACGGAACACCGGTCCCGCTCGACCTTCGCGGCACCGCCTTCCAGTGGCGGGTCTGGCGGGCGCTGATCGCGATTCCGCCCGGCACGACGCGAAGCTACACCGAGATTGCCGAGGCGATCGGGGAGCCCACCGCCGTCCGGGCGGTGGCGCGGGCCTGCGGAGCGAACCGGGTGGCGGTCATCGTCCCCTGCCACCGGGTGGTGCGCTCCGACGGAACCCTCGGGGGATACCGGTGGGGACTGCCGCGGAAGGCGGAGCTGATCCGGAGGGAATCGGCGACGGCCTGACCCCTCCCCCCGCCCCTTGCCCAAGGGCGGGAAAAAGGTTCCTTTCCCCTGTCGAAATCCACCCCAGAACCGGGACTCACATGCGACTGATGGCTGTTCGCAGCATCTCCGTTGTCGGCCTGCTGGCCTGTGCCGGCGGCGCGACCGCTCAGGTGCCGCCCGCCGAGGTGCAGATCGCGGGGGCGGTGAGCGCCGCGCCCGAAGCGCTGAGGGCCACCGCCACCGTGATCGGCTACAGCAACTACCACCGTCTGGTCACCCTCCGGGAGGGGACCGGCGAGATGATCTGCCTGGCCGACGATCCGTCCGACGACCGCTGGCAGGTCTCCTGCTATCACCGGGATCTCGAGCCGTTCATGCGGCGGGGGCGTGAGCTCAAGGCCAAGGACCTGTCGCGCGGCCAGACGGACAGCGTCAGGCTGGCCGAGATCAAGTCGGGCGCGCTCAAGATGCCGGAGGGCCCCCGGGCGCTGTTCAACCTCTACGCATCCATGGACAGTGTGGATCACAAGACCGGCCTCGCGCATCACCCCGGGGCGCTGCAGGTGGTGTACATCGCCAATGCCACCCAGGAATCCACCGGTCTGCCCATCAAGCCGGGCGACGGCTTACCGTGGATTATGTACCCGGGCACGCCCTGGGCGCACATCATGATCTCCAAGTAGCATCGCGGTTTGAAACGGCACATTCTCAATTCTTCTGGAGGCGGCATGACGAAGCGGACGTGGGGTTTGCTCGGAGCGGCGCTGCTGATCGCGGCCTGCGGCAGTGATTCGACCGACGAAGGTGGCGGGCCGGACCTGACCGGCACCTGGGATCTCATCACCGTCGATATCGGGAACACGGGTACCCCGGTTGGGGCTCCGGCGGCGACCGGCCAGTTCGTGTTCAGCGGCACCAACACCGTCGACATCACTTTGAACATCACCTCGCCGCCGGCACCGCAGGATGTGGCGGTCTCGGGCACCGGGACCTACACCCAGACCGAGACCAAGCTGAACATCAATTCGGGCATCCCGATCATCGGGCAGGCGGCAGGGACCTACACGTTCGAATCGGATGGCGGCCCGAACGGGGGCGATCTGCTCACCGTGGACATGCTTGCCTCAGGTCAGCATACGATCGTCGTAGTCGAACGCTAGTAGCTTCACGCCGATGCTCCGCTGCGCGCTCGTGCTCTCGCTGCTGGTCGCGGGCGCGCTAGTCGGCGCGCCGCGCCCGGCGGCCGCGCAGGACGACGCGGGGGCGATCACCGGCACCATCACCGACTCGGCGACAGGCGCCCCGGTTGAGGCGGCAACCGTTTACCTCAAGGGCGCCTTGCTGCGGGCCACCACCAACGCACGGGGAGAATTCCGGCTGTTCCCCGTCTCGCGGGGCCCGCAAACCGTGGTGGCGGTGATGATAGGGTACCGGGCCGCCAACGCCCAGGCCACCGTGCCGGCCAGCGGGACCGTGGCCGTCACCATGATGATGGTCCAGACGAGCGTCGAACTGCCCGGCCTGGTCGTTACCGCCAGCCGGGGCGCCCAGGAGCAGCGGGAGTCGCCGGTGAGCATCTCGG
>JAOUIC010000209.1 GCA_029884275.1 Gemmatimonadota bacterium
ACCTCCACGACCTGAGCGTTCTCGAGCCGGCGTACATCTCGACGGTGGATAGCGGGAACCTCGCCGGACATCTCATCGCGCTGCGACAGGCCTGCCTCCTCGCCCCCGACGAGCCACTGCTGGACCAGCGGCTCTGGTCGGCGCTCGAAACCGCGCTGGCCCTGGCGGAGGAGCGGGTGCGCGCCCTCCCCGGGATGGCGGAGGTGCGGAGAGAGCTTCGCGCGGCAGAGACCGCACTCGACGCCTCGCGTGCGGCACCGGGGTCCGCCGCGCTGCTGGCCCTGGCGGTGCCGCCGCTCGAGCGCGCGATGGCGGCGCTGGCTGCCGCCCCGCTGGAGGAGGGGCCGCGGGCGCACGCCGGCGAGTGGATCGAGTGGAGCCTCCGGCGCATCCCTGGGCACGCAGCGTGGGCAGCCGGCGTCGAGGCGCGGCAAGGGGTGACACTCCGGGAGCGCGCGAGCGACGGATCCGAAGCGGCGGCGCGGCTCATCGCCCGGCTCGAAGCGGTGGCGGAGCTGGCCTACGTGATGGCAATGGAAATGGACTTCGGGTTCCTGTTCGATCCGGACCGGAAGCTCTTCGCCATCGGCTTCCAGCAGGCGACCCACTCGCTCGACGTCTCCTATTACGACCTGCTCGCCTCCGAGGCCCGGCTCGCCAGCTTCATCGCGGTGGCCAAGAACGATGTGCCGGTGGAGCACTGGTTCCATCTCGGCCGCTCGCTCACCTACGCGGCGGGAGCGCCGGCGCTGGTGTCGTGGAGCGGGAGCATGTTCGAGTACCTGATGCCGGCGTTGGTGATGCGCGCCTTCCCCCACACCCTGCTGGCCCAGACCGCCGAAGGGGCGCTCGCGCGGCAGCGGGCCTACGCCGCGGCGCGTGACGTGCCGTGGGGTGTGAGCGAGAGCGCCTACAACGTCCGCGACCGCCACGAGACCTACCAATACCGTCCCTTCGGCGTGCCGGACCTCGCCCTCAAACGGGGACTCGGCAGAGAACTGGTGGTGGCGCCCTATGCCTCGCTGCTCGCCGCGATGGTGGATCCCCAGGCGGCGCTCGACAACCTCCAGAAACTCGAAGCCCTCGGCGCGCTCGGGCCCTATGGCTTCCGCGATGCGCTCGACTACACCCGCCCCGCCCCGGACCAGGATTTTGCCCTGGTCCACAGCTATATGGCGCACCACCTTGGCATGGGACTGGTGGCGCTCACCAACGTGCTGGGTGCCCAGCTCTGGCAGCGGCGCTTTCACGCCGACGCGCTGGTGCGCTCGGCGGAACTGCTGCTGCACGAGCGGATTCCCCGCCGGCTGGTGCTGCACCAGCCACAGGCCACTCGGGACGACACGGCGCTGTCCGAGACGGAACAGGAGCTGCCGGCGCTGCGCCAGCTCGACACGCCGGACACCACCCACCCGCACGTGGCGCTCCTCGGGCACCTGCCCTACACGATCATGGTGACCCACTGCGGCGCGGGATACAGCCGCTACGAGTCGCTGGCGGTCACCCGCTGGCGCTCCGACGGGTCCCGGGATTCGACCGGACAGTTCTGCTACCTCAAGGATCTTGCGAGTGGCCGAGTCTGGTCGGCTGGACACCAGCCGGTCTGCGCCCCGGCCGACTGGCAGCACGCCTACCTGGCGTCCGACCGGGTGACTTTCCACCGCGCCGACGGCGACATCGAGACCCGGACCGAGATCGTGGTGGTGCCGGAGGATGCGGCCGAAGTCCGGCGGGTGACGGTGACCAACAACGGGGACGAGGTCCGGGAGATCGAGCTCACCAGCTACGGCGAGCTGGTGCTGGCACCATCCGAAGCGGACCGGGTGCATCCCGCCTTCGGCAATCTCTTCGTCGAGACCGAGTGGCATGCCTGGTGTGGTGCCATCACCGCCACCCGACGGCCGCGCTCCTCCCAGGAGTCGCCGATCTGGTGCGTGCATGTCGCCGCGGCCGGCCGGGAGCAGGTCGGCGAAGTGACCTGCGAAACCGACCGCGCCCGGTTCCTGGGCCGGGGGCGCTCGGGCCGGGATCCGGTGGCGCTGGAACGGGACGGCCCGCTCTCGATGACCACCGGTGCCGTGCTGGATCCGATCTTCGCGCTCCGGGCGCGGGTATCGCTGCCACCAGGGCAGTCGGCGTCCGTGGCGTTTACCACGCTGGTGGCGACGAGCCGCGGCCGGGCCTTCGAGCTGGCGGATCGCTACCGCGACCCGCACGCGGCGCAGCGCGCCCTCGACCTCGCCCGCACCTCGACCCAGGCGGAACTGCGCGAACTCGGCCTCACCCCCACCCTGGCGGCGGTGTTCCAGGATCTGGCCGGGCAGCTGTTCCATGGCAACCCGGCGCTGAGGGCGCCGGCGGCGGAGCTGCGGCGCTCGAACGGGTCGCAGCCGCTCCTGTGGGCCACCGGCGTGTCGGGCGACTGGCCGATCCTGCTCGCGACCATCCACTCGGCCGATGGCCTGCCGACGCTGCGTCAGCTCCTCGCGGCCCACCGCTACTGGCGCCGGCGCGGGATGACGGTGGATCTCGTCATCCTCAACACCCATCCCCCCGGGTACCTGCAGGACCTCGCGGACCGGATCACCGGCGCGGTCTACGCACTGGGCGACTCGGGATCGGTGGACCGCTCCGGCGGCGTGTTCCTCCGGCGGCAGGACCTGCTCACTCTGGAGCAGCTCCGCATGCTGCGGGCGACGGCGCGGGTGCACATCCCCTGCGACGGCCGGGCCCTCGGCCGGATCATGGCGAGTGCGCTGCCTGACGAGGAGCCACGGGCCGGGGAGCGCGAGCCGCCGCTTCCCGTCGAGACCCGCTCGCCCGACCGGGGGGACGCCGGGGTGGTCCGGGTGGTACGACGCCTCGGGGCGCGGCTCCTTGCGCCACTCGCCGCGTTCGCGTCGGAGCTGGTGGAGAAGGCACCCCGTGGCGCCACCGGCACCCCGGCCGCAGTGCCATTCAACGGCTTCGGCGGGCTCACGGCGGATGGTGACTACGAGATCCACCTCGCGGGGGACCGGGTGCCGCCAGCGCCATGGGCCAACGTAATCGCCAATCCGCACGGCGGCTTCGTGGTCACCGAGCGTGGCGGTGGGTTCACCTGGGCGGAGAACAGCTACTTCTACCGGCTCACCCCATGGCACAACGATCCGGTGAGCGACCCGGTGAGCGAGGTGGTGTACCTGCAGGACGACGAGACGGGGCAACTCTGGTCCGCCACCCCGGGGCCGGTGCGGACGGCGACGGAGTTCACCGTGTGTCATGGCCCAGGGAAATCCACATTCACTCAGACGCACGCCGGGATCGCGACCGAGCTCACACTCGGCATGATCGACGACTCGGCGGTGAAGATCACCCTGCTGCGGCTGACCAATACGGGGAAACACCCCCGGCGGCTCACCCTCACGACCTTCGTCGAGTGGAACCTCGGCGTCCTCCGCGAGCACACCCAGCACCAGGTACGGACGGCGTACGATCCGGTGCAGCAGACTCACTTCGCCAGGAATACCTTCGATCCGGAGTTCGCCGGATGGACCGCCTTCCACGCGATCTCGGAGCCGGTCCTCCGGCACACCGGGAGCCGGCGCGAATTCCTGGGGCGCAACGGCACCAGTGCAAGCCCGGCGGCACTGAAACCAGGCGGCCTGCTCCAGGGGACCACGGGTGCTGGGATCGATCCCTGCGCGGCGCTGCAGGCGGAGCTGGAGCTCGACCCCGGCGAGACCCGGGAAGTCGCGATCCTGCTCGGCGCCGCAGACACCGAAGCCGCGGCGCAGGCGGCGGTTGCGGCCTACCGCGACGTGAGCCGGGCGCTTGCCGCCCTCGAGCAGAGTGTCGCCACATGGGAGCGGCGGCTCTCGATCATCCAGGTCCGGACCCCCGAGCCGAGCTTCGATGCCATGCTCAACCGCTGGGCTCTCTACCAGGCGCTGGCCTGCCGGATCTGGGCCCGCTCGGCGCTGTACCAGAGTAGCGGGGCCTACGGCTTCCGGGACCAGTTGCAGGACGTGATGGCCCTGGTCTATGCCGAGCCGGCACTCGCGCGGGCGCACTTGCTCAGGGCGGCGGCGCGGCAGTTCGTCGAGGGAGACGTCCAGCACTGGTGGCATCCGCAAAGCGGGCGCGGGGTCCGCACCCGCTTCTCCGACGATCTCGCCTGGCTGCCGTACGTGGTGGATCACTACGTCCGCGCCACCGGAGACCGGTCGGTGCTCGACGAGCCGGTGCCCTTCCTCAGGATGCGCGCCCTCGCGCCGGACGAACACGAGATCTACGACCTGCCCGAGGTCACCGAGGAACGCGCCAGCCTGTATCAGCACTGCCTCCTTGCACTCCATCGTGCGTGCACCACCGGGGAGCACGGACTCCCGCTGATCGGGAGCGGTGACTGGAACGACGGGATGAGCCGAGTCGGGATCGGGGGACGGGGGGAGAGTGTGTGGCTCGCATGGTTCCTCGCCGCCACCCTCCGGGGCTTCGCCC
>JAOUIC010000210.1 GCA_029884275.1 Gemmatimonadota bacterium
CGGGCTGCACCGGCATGTCACCTGGCAGAAGGCAACCAGGGGTGGAATGATCGCGTTCGCCGGGCTGGCGGTCGTGGCCGTCGTGTACACCGCGATGCGTCTGCTCGGCATCGGCCCGGTGGGGACGCTGGTGGCCTCGGGCAAGCTTTCGGCTCGCGACCGGATGGTGGTCGCGGACTTCGTCAACAAGACCAGCGATTCCACCATCGGCAGCTCGCTCTCCGAGGCTTTCCGGATCGACATCGCGCAGTCGCCGGTGATCACGGTGCTCACCTCGGGGGCGCAGGCTGGCGCACTGAACCGGATGGGGCGTGACCCGAACCGGCCGCTCGATCCTGAAACCGCTCGTGAGCTGGCGGTCCGCGAGGGGGCCAAGGCGGTGGTGGCGGGCGAGATCAGCTCGGTGGGGCGGAGCTACGTGCTGACGGCGAGGCTCATCTCGGCCGCTGACGGGGCGGAAATGCTGGCGCTCCGCGAGACGGCGGACGACGACGGCCAGATTCTCGCCGCGCTCGACCGCCTGTCCAAGGCGCTGCGGGAGCGGGTGGGTGAATCGCTCCGTTCCATCCGCACCAACGACCCACTCGACCAGGTCACCACCAGCTCGCTCGAGGCGCTCCGGCTCTACACCGAGGGCACGAGGGCCGCCAACGCGTCCTCGAACGAGGAGGCGGCGAAGCTGCTCCGGCAGGCGGTGGCGATCGACAGCGGGTTTGCCATGGCGTGGCGCAAGCTGGCGGTGGTGCTCGCCAACTCCTTCGGTTCCAAGACCGAGGAGCTGGCGGCGGTCGCCAAGGCCTACCAGAATCGCGATCGCCTGCCGGAGATCGAGCGCCAGGTCACCATCGCCTACTACTACAACGCCGTGGAGTACGACCCGGCCCGGCAGGTGGCGGCGTACAACAAGGTGCTGGAGCTGGACCCGGACAACTACATCGCACTCAACAACATCGCCCTGGTCTACGAGCAGCGACGCGACTATACCACGGCCGAGAGCCTGTTCGTGCATGTCCGGAGCGTGAACCCGGGGTCCCTGACCCATCACTTCGGGATCGTGCGGACGCTCACCAGGGCTGGCAAGGTCGAGGAAGCGCGCGCTGCGATGGGAGAAATGCTGCGGCGGTTTCCGGACAATCCCGACGCGCTCCGGGCTGCGGCGTATCTCATCGCGGTGAACGGGGGCTGGGATTCCGCTCAGCGGGCCATCACCCGGCTTCAAGTGGGAGCGAAGGCGCTGGAGAACCGCGCCCTGAACAGCTTTGCCATCGCGAGCTTCGCCCGGGTGCAGGGCAAGTTGGCCATGTCGGACCAGGCCATGCGTGATTTCATCACCGCCAGCGAACAGCGGAGCCTTCCGGGATCGGCGCTTTGGGGCGAAGCCCAGACCGCGCTGCAGCAGGCCTGGTTCACCGCTGACACGACCCGCGCGCTCGCCACACTCGAAGAGGCGCTGGCGCGGCGTCCGCTCGCCAGCATCCCCCCGGCGGAGCGGCCGTACTCCATGCTGGCGTCGACGTACGCGTTGGCCGGCCGGCCGGCCCGGGCCCGGCAACTGCTGAAGGAGTACGAGTCAGCGGTTCCCGAAGGGGTACGCAAGAGCGATTTCTCCTGGTACGCGGCCCGTGGCTACACGGCGATGGCGGAGGGCAACTACCCTGAGGCGATCGCCGGCTTCCAGGCGTGGTACGACGAGAGTGGGTGCAATGGGTGCGCCCTGTACGAAATGGGGCGGGCGTACGAGCTGGCTGGCAAGCCGGACTCGGCGGTCGTGATGTACGAGCGCCTGGCGAGTGGGCCGCGTGAACTGTTCTCGGCCGACGAGCTGAGCTGGGCGCTGGCGCCGACCTGGCGGCGGCTGGGAGAGCTCTACGAGACCAGGGGCGATCGCCAGAAGGCACTCGAAGCCTACGGCGCGTTCACCGCCCTGTGGACCGACGCCGATCCGTCGCTCCAGCCACAGGTGAGAGAGGCGAAGGCTCGGATGGCGAAGCTGGTGGGGGAATAGCGTGAGGATACTCGTGACCGGCGGCGCCGGATTCATCGGCAGCCACACCACACTCGAACTGCTCAAGACCGGCCACGACGTGGTCATCGTGGACAACCTGAGCAACAGCAAGCCCGAGGCGGTGCGGCGGGTCAACGCGCTGGCGGGCCGGAACGCCGCCTTCCACAAAGTTGACCTGCTCGACGCGGCCGCGCTCGACCGGGTGTTCGGCGCCTTCCGACCCGAGGCCGTGATTCACTTCGCCGCCTTCAAGGCGGTCGGGGAGTCGGTCCAGCAGCCGCTCCGCTACTACCACAACAACATCACCGGCACCCTGGTGCTGTGCGAGACCATGGTCCGCCACCAGGTGAAGACCATGGTCTTCAGCTCGTCGGCGACGGTGTACGGCGACCCGGCGAAGGTGCCGGTCACCGAGGAGTTCCCGCTCTCGGCCACCAACCCCTATGGCCAGACGAAGCTGGTGATGGAGCAGGTCTTCCGCGATCTGTACCGCGCGGACCCGTCATGGAACATTGCGCTGCTCAGGTACTTCAACCCGGTCGGGGCGCACGAGAGCGGCACGATCGGGGAGGATCCGAACGGCATCCCCAACAATCTCTTCCCCTACATCACCCAGGTGGCGGTCGGGAAGCTCCCCGAGCTGAGCATCTACGGCGACGACTATCCCACGCCGGACGGCACTGGCGTGCGCGACTACATCCATGTGGTGGACCTCGCCGTGGGGCACCTCAGGGCGCTGGAGGCTCTCAAGGGCCGTACCGGGTGCGTGGCGTACAACCTCGGCACCGGCCGGGGGCACAGCGTGCTGGAGTCGGTGCACGCTTTCGAGCGGGTGGTGGGAAAGAAGATTCCGCATCGCTTCGTCGCCCGCCGCCCCGGCGACGCGGCGAGCTGCTACTGCGACCCGTCGAAGGCCGAACGGGAGCTGGGCTGGAAGACGGAGCGGGGGCTCGCGGAGATGTGCGCCGATGCCTGGCGCTGGCAGTCGGCCAACCCGTCGGGCTTCCCCGAGGGGTGAGGCTTGCCGGGGCTGTGCGACCTTTCGACCGTCCTACCGCCGCGGCCTCCACAGGAACCGTCCCGGTGAACTCCGGAAGGCGCCGAGGATCGCGGTACGCAGGCGCTGCCGGTCTTCCGGGGAGAGGTCGCGCGCCCGCATCGCGGTCCTGAGGGCGAGCGCGAACGACACCAGAATGTTCATCGTCCCGATCATGACGATGCCGGCCAGCCCCCAGGAGATGTCCCTCACCGCCGAGATCTCACCCAGCGTGGCAAGCACACCGACACCGACCGCGAACGCGCCGGCGTTGAGGCTGACGTGGGGAGCGTCGATCGGCAGCCCCATGAACACGAAGACCAGCGGCATGAACCCCATCAGGAAGGCCAGCACCAGGTAGCCGACGATGCCGCCGAGATTCCGTTCCGTGAACTCGGCCAGCCGTTCGGCCCGCTCAGGCCCCAGAGTGGACCGCAGGCGCCGGTGGCGCGCGATGGCCTCGGGGAGCCGCCGGGCCGCACTTCCGTTGTCGGCCCATCCCGACGCCAGGCTCGACATCCAGAGGAAGACTCCGGTGACGGCCGCGAACGGGATCACCAGGGTGCGAATCGGGTCGATGCCGTGAACGGCCGCCCTGGCCTTCTCCAGCGAGATCAGCGGCTCGCCGGTGGCCCAGAGGCCGAACTCGCCGATCAGGAACCCGATGGGGATTGCCAGCAGCACGTTGCCCAGCGTAGCGACGATCTGCGACCGGGTGATCCCCGCCACCAGTTCGATCTGGGTGTCCACCGCGTCGCGGCGGGCGAGCGCCGAGGCCAGCGCGGCGGCGGTCATGGAGGGCTGCCGGCTTGCCAGGGTGAAGCCGGCCACCTGCATCAGGACGAAGGCGACGGCGTAGTTGATGGTGTACGCGATGCCGAGCGGCATGGGGGGAAGAGGCAGGGAGGCGATGCCGAGCTTGACCGCCGCCGTGATCCCGGCCACCACGCCGCCCCAGCACGCCGACCGGCCGATCAGGCGCCATTCGAGGCGGTTGCTGGCGACATAGTGTTCCCCGTGCTCCCCGGTGTGCTCGGTCACCTTCCGGGCGAGCCGCTTGAGCGCGGTGTGCCAGATGACCCGGACCCCGCGTCCCTGCGCGGCGCTGTGCACCAGGTCGGAGGCGAGGCCCTTCGCCGATTCCCGGCCGGTTCCCGCCTGCAGCAGCCGGTCGAGACGCGAGAGCTGCGCGTCGAGAAACTCCATCCGGTAGATGAGGTCGGTCGAGACGCCACGGGTGTCGGCCAGTTCATCGGCCCGCTCCAGCTCGCGACGGCAGGCTTCCCGGCACTCCTCCCAGGCTTCCCAGCGCTTGGCATCCTCGGGGTCGTCGGTGACGCCGTGAACCACCCGGGTGAGGCGGAAGAAGGGTGAGTCGGCATCGTCCCGTTCCGGCTCGATGTTGAGGAACCGACGGCTCAACCCGACCGCG
>JAOUIC010000211.1 GCA_029884275.1 Gemmatimonadota bacterium
ACGGTGGTCTCGCTCAAGACGGCGGGGTCTGACCCGATCCACAAGGTCACGATCGTGCCCCGCGGCCGGGCGCTCGGGCTGATGATGTCCCTGCCGGAGAAGGACCGCTACGGCCAGACCAAGGAGTGGCTCATCGGACGCCTGGGAATCGCGTTCGGTGGCCGGGTGGCCGAGGAACTGGTGTTCGGCCCCAACAAAGTGACCACCGGCGCCGGGAGCGACATCGAGCAGGCCACCGCCATCGCGCGGCGTATGGTGACCCAGTTCGGCATGAGCGACAAGATCGGCATGATGGCGGTCGGCGACCGGGAACAGGAGATCTTCCTGGGGCGGGAATTCGGCCAGCGCCGCGAGGTCTCCGAGCGCACCGCCCAGATGGTGGATGACGAGGTCAAGCGGTTCCTCGACGAGGCCCACGAGCGGGCCCGCGGCATCCTGACCGAGCACCGGGTGCTGCTGGACCATATCGCCGTAACGCTGCTCGAGCGGGAGACGATCGACCGGGAGGACCTGGACCTCATCATCCAGGGCAAGGAGTTGCCGCCGATCACTCCATCCGCGCCGGGTCCGCCGGCCGCGCTGCAGCCGACCCCGCAGCCGAAGAGCGAGACTCCGCAGCGAACCCCGATTCTGGGAGCACCGCCCGCCGAGCCGATGGGAGCGTGAACGCGCGCGCCCTCGCTCTCCATTCGCCGCGCGCCGTGCGCGAGGCGCTCATCGCCGCTGGCTGGGATGCCGTCAGGGCCGACGCGGCCGCGGAAGGCAGCGCGCCGGCCGCACTGCAACTGACCGGGCTGGAGCTTCCGGCCCTGGTGGCGCTGGTGCGGTACACTCAGGAACTCGGAATTGATCTCGTGACTGGGGATGACTGGGCGCTTCTCTCCGGCAGCAGGGCCAGACTGGGCGCTCTGGCCCGGCCCTGGACCGTTCCCCCCGAACTGGCGGGGATCGCCGAAGCGGTCGGGACGGTCCTGGCACCTTCGCCGCCGACCCACTGGCTGACCGCGACGGGGTCCATCGCGCTCGATCAGCCGGTTATCGTGGGCATCCTCAACGTGACGCCGGATTCGTTCAGCGATGGCGGCCGATTCGTCGCGCTGGACGAGGCGCTGGCTCATGCCGATCGCCTGGTAGCGGAGGGCGCGGCGGTGCTGGATGTCGGCGGGGAGTCGACCCGTCCCGGCAATGAGCCGGTGTCCGAGGCGGAGGAGATCCGGCGCGTGGCACCGGTCATCGAGGCGCTCGCGAAGCGGCATGCGTCCATCCCGCTGTCCGTCGATACCGTGAAGGCCGCCGTGGCCCGGGCGGCCCTCTCGGCCGGCGCATCGATCGTCAACGACGTCTCCTCGTTCCGCCTCGACCCCGCGATGGCCTCCGTCGCGGCCGCAGGGTCGGCCGGCGTCATCCTCATGCACTCGCGTGGCAGTGTCGCCACGATGGCCCGGCTCGACCACGCGCAGTACCCCTCGGGAGTGGCTACGGAGATTGTCGCGGAGCTCCGCCTCGCGGTGGACGCGGCGGTGACGGCCGGCATCACCCCGGATCGCATCGTGGTGGACCCCGGGTTCGGCTTCGCCAAGTCGGCGGAACAAAACCTTGAACTGACCGACGGGCTCGCCGCCCTCGCGGTCCTCGGCCGTCCTGTCCTGGTCGGTCCGTCCCGGAAGCGGTTTCTCGGGAGCGTGACCGGCCGCGATGCCCCCGATCGCGACGTCGCGACGGCCGCCGCCTGCGTGGTGGCCTACGAGCGAGGCGCGCGACTCTTCCGGGTGCACAACATCGCGGCGACCCGAGATGCACTGGCCGTGGCCCACGCCGTGCGACACGGGCACTGAGGCCCCGCCCGGTGCGTTCCTTCCAATCCGCCTGCCCCTGCTCATGACCGCATACCGTCCGCCCTACCTGGCTGCCGCAGTCGCCAGCCTGCTGGTTCTGCTCGGCTACCTCGCCACGCTGGCCCCGACCGTGACCTTCTGGGATGCCGGCGAGTTCATCGCGGCGGCGAAGACGCTCGGGATTCCCCATCCGCCTGGCACGCCGCTGTTCGTGATGCTGGGGCACGTCTGGGGAGCCCTGCTGCCGTTTGGGGAATACGCCGCGCGGCTCAACCTGCTCTCCGCTTTCATGAGCGCGCTCGGGGCAGGCTGCTTCTTCCTGGTCGCGCATGAGTCGCTGACCCGGGCAACGGCGGACCTGGAGGGAGGCACTGCGGGCGTCATCAGAATCGGAGGCGGACTCGCCGCGGCCCTTATCTCCGGATTCACCTTCACCAACTGGCAGAACTCGAACGAGACCGAGGTCTACGGCGTCGCCATGTTCACCGTGGCCGCGATCACCTGGCTGGGGCTGCGGTGGCGGGCGGCGCGCGGAACCCCGCGCGCGGCGCACCTCCTGCTGCTGATGCTCTACCTGGCCGGGATGGCGATCGGCAACCATCTCCTGGCCCTCCTGGCCGGGCCGGCGGTAGTCGCGTTCCTGGCGGCCGCTCTATGGCACGAGCCCGCGGCCGACGCCGCGGAGCGCCAGCTCGAGTGGGCGCAGGTGGCGGTGATGGCCGGGACCTGGGCGCTCCTGATCGGCTCAGGCCTCGGTAGCACCACCCTGACGGTTGTCGGCGGTATCTGCTATGTGGCCGCGCTGGCCGTGGCGGCCACGGCACGGAGCCTCCGGTTCGCGATCGCGGCGCTCGTCGTCGCCGGCGTGGGCATTACCACATACCTGTTCCTGTATCTTCGCGCCGGTCATTCGCCGGCGATCAACGAAGCCCAGCCGGACAACTGGGACGCGCTGCTGGCCGTCATCCGCCGCGAGCAATACCCCGTCCGGACCCCGCTCGACGATCCGACCCAGCTGCATGGGCCCGACAACCCCGGGCGGTCCCTGCTGATCATGGGTCTGCAGCTGCTGAACTACATCCAGTACTACGACTGGCAATGGTTCAATGGCATCAAGCGGGAGATCGCCGGCTTCCCGCTGCGCACCCTCGGCACCCTGGTGTTTTTCTCGCTCGGCCTCCGCGGCCTGCTCCTCCAGCGCCGGAGCGATCGCTCCGCCTGGTGGCTGCTCTTCCTGCTCTGGCTGGTGACGGGACTCGGCCTGGTGGCCTACATGAACTTCAAGCCGGGGTTCAGTCTGGCCGCGGGGTACAAGTACTTCCCCTCGGCTGGCGACCACGAGGTCCGGGACCGCGACTACTTCTTCGTGGTGAGTTTTGTCGTGTGGGGCGTGTGGGCGGGCATCGGTGCGGCCTCGGTGGCCCGGGACGCGATGGCACGATGGCGTTGGCGCCCGCTCGCCGCGGCGGCGCCCCTCGCGGTGTGCGCCCTGCTCCCCTTCGCGGGGAACTTCACCGCCGCGAGCCGCCGCCATGGCCCCGATGCGACGCTGGCGGCCGATTTCGCCTACAACCTGCTTAACTCGGTCCCACCCTACGGGATTCTCTTCACCTACGGAGACAACGACACCTTCCCGCTCTGGTGGGCGCAGGAGGTGGCTGGCATCCGGCAGGACGTCACGGTGGTCTGCCTCGCGCTCGCTGAGACCGACTGGTACAAGCGGCAGCTGCGGGACAACCCGGTGCGTCCGTTCGACGAATCCTCCGCGCCGCCGATCTGGCGCGGCATCCCTGCCCAGCGACCCGACTGGCGGCCGCACTCGATGTCGGATGACCAGATCGCCCAGGCGGTGCCCGTCCTCCTGCCGCAGGACGTGACCCTCCAGATCGGCCCCATTCGCCACCTGCTCCCCAAGGGGACTCCGGTCTACAGCCGCGACTTCGTGGTGCTGAGGCTGCTCCAGGACAACGCGGGGAAGAGGCCCATTGCCTGGTCCATGACGACGGGCGGCGAGTTCTACGGCCTCGATCCCTACCTGCTGCAGCAGGGCCTGGTGATGCGCCTCGAGATGGCGCCGGTGGACACGGCGAACCCGGCCATCGACTACCATCGCATTCTCGGCCTGCCGATGGACCCGGTCACCACCGATCGCCTGGTATGGGAGACCTATCGCTACGCGGGGCTCGGCGATGGGCCGGCCGGTCCGCTGGAGCCCACCGCCGCCGGAGTGGCCAACAACCTCTCGCTTCCATTCGCCCAACTGGCCTACTGGTACCAGTCGATTGACAGCCTCGATGGGGCCGTGCGCAACCTGACGCGGGCCAGCAACCTGTCCAGCAACCCCGGCATGCGGCAGGCCCTGATGGGACTTCTGGCGGCGCCGGGGGCCGGGGGACCGCCCTCCCGGTAGGAGCGGTTGAGATCGGGGACTTTGACCAACCTCAACGCCATCATAGATTTGCCGATCATGAGCTACCCCGGGCTGGCCGCCCGCGTGTCCGAGGTCCGGGACCAGATCGCCGAACGGCAGGCCGTCCGCGGCTGGACCCACGAGGTCACCATCATCGCGGTGACCAAGACCCACCCGGCCGAAGCCGTTCGCGCGGCATCCGCCGC
>JAOUIC010000212.1 GCA_029884275.1 Gemmatimonadota bacterium
CCAGTCCCTTGTGGGTCCGCGTGCCAATGTACGTCGGGGACCTCACCGCCATCGATCGGAGCGCGCCCGTCACGGTTGTCGCTCCGGGTGATCCTGCGGCGACGCCGGGGCAGCGTGCCGTGCCGATCCAGGGACCGCCAACCGCCGATCTGGCCAGCAGCTCGGCCGACCTGTACTACCGGCTCGACAACAGCGCGGGGCGGTTCCGGCCGGGGGAACGGGTCGGGGTGTCGGTCCCCCTGCTGGGAGCGGCCGAGGAGCTCGCGGTCCCATGGTCGGCCATCCTGCACGACATCAACGGCGGCACCTGGCTGTATGAGGCGCTGCCCGAGTACGTCTTCGTTCGCCGGCGGGTGGAGGTCAAGGATGTGATCGACGGCTTCGCGGCCCTCCGGCGGGGTCCGGCGCCCGGGACGTCCGTCGTCGTGGTGGGGGCGGCGGAGTTGTTCAGCACCGAGTTCGGGACCTCGCACTAGGCCGGTCACCATGCGCTGGCTCATCCGCACGTCCCTGCGCCTCCGGCTCATCGTCGTCACCCTGGCGGCCGTGCTCTTGATTGCCGGCCCGCGCGCGCTGCGGAACGCGCCGCTCGACGTCTTCCCCGAGTTCGCCCCGCCCCGCGTGGAGATCCAGACCGAAGCACCCGGTCTGTCCACCGAAGACGTGGAGGCGCTGGTCACCGTGCCCATCGAGAACGCGCTCACGGGCATCGCGTGGCTCCAGACCATCCGCTCCAAGTCGGTGCTCGGCCTGAGTTCCGTGGTCCTCTTTTTCGACGCGGGCACGGACCTGATGGAAGCGCGCCAGCTGGTGCAGGAGCGGATCTCCCGCGTGTCGGGTCTGCTGCCGGCGGTCGCGCATGCGCCGGTGATTCTCTCGCCGCTCTCCTCGACCAGCCGCGTCCTGAAGATCGGACTCAGCTCGGAGACGCTGAGTCAGGTAGAGCTCACCACCCTCGCCAAGTGGACCATCCGGCCGCGCCTCATGTCGGTCCCGGGCGTCGCGAACGTCGCCATCTGGGGCCAGCGCGATCGTCAGCTCCAGATCCTCGTGGATCCGGATCGGCTCCGGGCGCATGGGGTGACACTGAGCGACGTCGAGCAGGCCGGCCGCGCCGCGGTGAGCGTCGGGGCCGGGGGGTTCGTCGACACGCCGAACCAGCGAATGGCGGTGACCCCCCGCGCGGACTTCGCGTCAGCCGAGGATCTGGCGCGGGTTGCCGTGGCGTTCCGCAACGGCGCGGCGCTCACGCTCGGCGACGTCGCCGACGTGGTGGAGGGATTCCCGCCCCCCATCGGGGACGCGATCATCAACGACGGACCGGGACTGCTGCTGATCGTCGAGAAGCAGCCCTGGGGCAACACGCTGGATGTCACCCGGGGAGTCGAGCACGCACTTTTGGCCTTGGCGCCGGCACTGGCCGGCGTCGAGGTGGACCCTACCATCTTCCGCCCGGCGACATTCATCGAGATGTCGCTCCACAATCTCAACCGGGCGATGCTGATCGGTGCCGTGCTCGTCATCATCATTCTGAGCGCCTTCCTCTACGACTGGCGCACGGCGCTGATCAGTCTCCTGGCGATTCCTCTCTCGCTGCTCGCGGCCGCGCTGGTGCTGCGGTACCGCGGCGGCACGCTGGACACGATGGTGCTGGCGGGTCTCGTCATCGCGCTGGGCGAAGTAGTCGATGACGCGATCATTGACGTCGAAAACGTCATGCGCCGATTGCGGCTCAATGCGCAGGCGGAACACCCGCGGCCGGCGCTCGGCGTGGTACTCGACGCCTCGCTCGAGGTGCGGAGCGCGGTGGTGTACGCCAGCCTCATCGTTGTCCTGGTGTTCATTCCGGTGTTCTTCCTGCAGGGTCTCGCGGGAACGTTCTTCCGGCCGTTGGCGCTGAGCTATGTGCTGGCGATCGCCGCGTCGCTGGTGGTGGCGCTCACGTTGACCCCCGCGTTGTGCCTCGTCCTGCTGCCGAGTCGGGCCGCCCACCGCGCGGAGGATGCCCCGCTCGTGACGTTCCTCAAGGAGCGCTACCGCCGGATCCTGCCGCCGTTGCTCGACCGGCCGAAGCGGGCACTTGGCATCATCGTCGCTTCGGTGGCGGCCGCCCTGATGGTCTTCCCGCTCCTGGGTGAGGAGTTCCTCCCACGGTTTCAGGAGTACGACTTCCTAATGCACTGGGTCGAGAAGCCCGGCACGTCGCTGGACGCCATGAACCGCATCACGCTGCAGGCGAGCCGGGAGCTGCGGGCCATCCCCGGGGTGCGGAACTTCGGGTCGCACACGGGCCGCGCGGAGGTCGCCGACGAGGTGGTGGGGCCGAACTTCACCGAGTTGTGGATCAGCCTCGATCCCTCGGTCGACTATCCGACGACCGTTGCCCGCATCCAGGGTGTGGTGGACGGGTATCCCGGGCTGTATCGGGACCTATTGACCTACCTGCGGGAACGCATCAAGGAGGTGCTCACGGGAGCGAGTGCTACGATCGTGGTCCGCATCTTCGGGCCGGATCTCGATTCGCTGCAGCGACTCGCCCGTGACGCCGAACGCGCCATCGGTGGCGTGGACGGCGTGATCGACCTCCACGTGCAGCAACAGATCCTCGTGCCGGAAATCGAGGTGCGGTTCCGCCCCGATGCCGCCCACCGGTTCGGACTCACACCGGGGGCCGTGGAGCATGCGGTGGCGGTGCTGGTGAAGGGCGAGAAGGTGGGAGAGTTCTACGAGGACCAGAAGGTGTTCGACATCGCGTTATGGGGCGTGCCCCGCGTGCGGAGCGATCCCGTGGCGCTCCGGCGGCTCATGATCGATGTCCCCGGCGGCGGGCAGGTCCCGCTCGCGGAGGTTGCCGACATCCAGATCGTGCCGGTGCGCAACGAGATCACCCGCGAAGGTGCGTCCCGGAAGATCGACGTCTCGTTCAACGTGGCGGGCCGCGATCTCGGTCGCGTGGCCCGGGAAGTCGAGCAACGCGTGCGCGCCCTCGAGTTCGAGATAGGGTACCACCCGGAAGTGCTCGGGGAGTACGCGGCCCGCCGCGAATCCCACAACCGGTTGCTGGTGCTCTCGGGGCTGGCTCTACTGGGCATCTTCTTGATCCTGCACGCCGACTTTCAGTCCACCCGCGTCGCGTTGCTCACTTTTCTCACCCTCCCCTTTGCGCTGGTAGGTGGAGTACTCGGGGTGATCGTGACGGGTGGCGTCCTGTCGCTGGGGTCGCTGGTGGGATTCGTCACCGTCCTGGGCATCGCGGCGCGCAACGGCATCATGCTCATCAGCCACTACCGGCACCTCGAGACCGAGGAAGGTGTTCCGTTCGGGCGGGACCTGGTGCTTCGTGGGGCGGAAGAGCGACTGTCGCCCATCCTCATGACCGCGCTGGCCACCGGACTTGCCCTGCTCCCCATCGTGCTGGGGGGAACACGCCCGGGTCACGAGATCGAGCATCCCCTGGCGGTGGTGATCGTGGGTGGGCTGCTGACGTCCACCGTGCTGAATCTCCTGCTCGTGCCGGCGCTCTACCTCAAGTATGGGCGCGCGCGGGTCGAACCCTCCTGATCTTTTTCGCGGAGACACGTCCATGCTGAGGTGGTGGCTGGCGGTCGTCGTGCTGCTCAACGCGCCCGGGGCGGCGTTCTCCCAGATCGCGCCGGCAGGAGACACGCTGGCGGTCGATCTCGCGACGGCGCGCCGGATTGGCCTCGCGTCGCGCCCGCAGGTCCTCGCCGCCCGCGCGCGACTGGACGCCGCCCGCGGCGACCGCCGGCAGGCCGGTGCCTACCCGTTCAACCCGCAGGTACAGGTGAAGACACCCGCCTTGTTCGATCCTGGAGACCTGGGCCCGCTCGAGGCGCTGTTCACCCAGGAGGTGGAGTGGGCCGGCCAGTGGAGTTCCCGCAAGGCGGTGGCGGACGCCGGCGTCGCCGCGGCACACGAAGGCGTCGCCGATGCCGAGCGCACCAGCATCCACGACATCGACATCGCGTTCTATCGAGCCGTGACTGCCGAACGGCAACTCGAAGTCCGCGGCCGGTGGCTTGCCCTGAGTCAGCGACTGGCGCGGGCGGTCCAGGCCCAGCTGCGCGAGGGCAAGGTCTCCACGCTCGAAGCCAATCTCGCGCAGATCGAAGCCGGCCGAGCCCACGCCGCGGAGCGGAGCGCCCGCCGGGTCCACGTCACGGCGTTGCTGGAGTTGCACCGCACGCTTGGTCTCCCGCTCGAGCAGCCCGTAAGGATCATCGGAGAGGGCGAGACCGGTCCCGACCCCGCGGTGCTCGACCTGGACTCGCTCGTGACCGTCGCGGTGGCAGCTCGGCCCGATCTGCGCGCCGCCGACGCGGCGGTGGAGCGGTGGCGAGCCCAGGGGCAGTTTGCCGGGCGCAGCGTGATTCCCAATCTGCGCATCTCGGCGGTGGCGGACCGCGCTGGCG
>JAOUIC010000213.1 GCA_029884275.1 Gemmatimonadota bacterium
GGCCGGGCGGCGGGGTCAGGATCCGGGGGTAGTCGTGAGTCGTCATGGGTCGTCCGTTCTCTTGAGGCCGCATGGATGCGGCCCTTACGGTTCGTCGTTCAGGCCGCCCATGGGCGGCCCTTACATGCTGAGGTCAGGCGTGGACCGCGTGGGTGGCCTCGCGGGCGGAGCCCTGGGCGGCGGCCTGCGCGCGCCACCAGGCCTGGCCGCTCTCGGGGAGGGTGTAGATCGGATCGTAGTACTCGTACCGCTTCTGGAGCAGCTCCGGGTTTCCCCACTCGATGCTGGTGAGGTAGTTCTTGGTCCAGTAGGAGATGCCCTTCTCCCGGTCGTAGTCGGCCAGCTGGTGGACCCAGCGCTTGCCGACGTAGGGCACGTCGCAGACGATGCGCGGCGTGGCGAAGCCGGGGAGGTACCCCATGATGTCGTGCTGCAGCTGCTGGGCCTCCCACACGGCGACCCGCCAGTGCTCGGAGTTGGGGATCATGTCGCACATGTAGAAGTAGTACGGCAGGATCTTGGCGTGATCGAGCAGCATGAAGCACAGCTCGAGCAGGTCCTTCGAGGTGGCGTTCACGCCCCGGAGCAGCACGCCCTGGTTGCGGACGTCACGGAAGCCGATCTCCAGCAGCTTCTTGGTGGCCCGACCCAGAAGAGGGGTCACCTGGCGGGCGTTGTTCACGTGGGTGTGCATTGCCAGGTCCACGCCGCGCTCGAAGGCCTTCTTCGCCAGCCGCTCGAGGCCCTGCAGCACGCTGTCCTGCAGGTAGTGCTGCGGCAGGCCGGCCAGCCCCTTGGAGGCGAGCCGGATGTCGCGGATGTTGGGGATGTCGAGCAGGGCGCTGACGAACGGTTCGAGCTGGCTGATGTGCAGGTTGGCGATGTCGCCGCCCGAGACCACCACGTCGCGGACCGAAGGCGTCTTCCGCAGGTAGTCGAGCATCTGCTGGTGGCGGTCCTTCTGCGGCGCGACGAACTTGAGCTTGGTGACCTGCGGCACGTCGTTGCCGACCAGGTCCATGCGGGTGCAGTGCCCGCAGTACTGGGGGCAGGTCGAGAGCATCTCGGCCAGCACCTTGGTCGGGTAGCGATGGGTGAGTCCCTCGGCCACCCACATTTCGTGCTCGTGCAGGCTGTCGCGCGAAGCCATGGGATGGTTGGCCCACTGGTCGGTCCGGCGGTCACCAAGCGCGGGCGCCATGTAGTGCCGCACAGGGTCGTGCCACAGGTCGGCGGTGTCCATGGTGTTGATCATGTGCGGCGGGATCAGCATGGACATGGTGGCGCGGGTTGCCTGGTCCTGCTCGATGGACTCGGCGAGGTCGTCGGGCAGGAGGTGCCCCAGCACCTGCTTGAACTCGCGCAGGTTCTTGATGGTGTGCTTCCGCTGCCAAGTGGCGTTTTCCCAGTCCTCGACGCTCACCCCCTTGAACCCGGGGATGCGGTTCCAGTCGGGCTCGACATAGTCAAGCGCCAGGGGATAGGGCATCGGCTGGCCAACCTTGGTGGTGGGTGACTGGCTCATCACGACCTCGCCTCGGCGATTCGGTTCAAGACTTTATGCTGCTTGACGTTGGAGAACATAATATATAATATATTATCACGCAAGCCGAGCCGTCAGCATGTCTGCGGTGGCTGGGCTGCCCTCCTTATATAGAGTAGGAAGACCACGTGGAACTGCAGTCCATGCTCCGCCGGCATGCTCCGGCCCGCAAGCTGGCGACCCATGAGTTTGTGGCCGAGGTCCTGCGCGAGGCCATCACGACGGGTCACTTGCGGGCCAACCAGCCGCTGCCCCAGGACGAGATCGCGGCCCAGCTCAACGTGAGTCACATCCCGGTGCGGGAGGCGCTCAGGCAGCTCCAGTCGGAAGGGCTGGTGACCTACCAGCCCAACCGCGGCGCGACGGTGAGCGCGCTTGGCCCCGACGAGATCCGCGAGATCTACGAGATCCGGGCGATTCTGGAGACGGCGGCGATCCGGCGGGCGGTTCAGCGCCTCACGGACGACGAGTTGCGCCGCGCGGCCGGCATTCTGTCTGCCGCCGAGGCCACCTCCGATGGCGCCGAGTGGGGTTCGCTCGACGTGGATTTTCACGAACTGATCTACCGGCTCGATGACCGGCCCAGGCTCCGGGAGCTGATCGATGGCCTGCTCCGCCGGGTGGACCGCTACTGGCTCATGCTCGGCCTCATGCTGACCCATCGTGAGCAGTTCGAGCGCGAGCACCGTGCCCTGCTGGAAGCGGTCGAGGCCCGGGATGGCGACCGGGCCGCTGAACTGCTCGGCCGCCACCTCGCGGGGGCGGCCACCCGTCTGGTCGCCGCGCTGGAGCTGGCGCCGGCGGCGACGGCCTAGCCGCGCGTCTCCCCGCCCGGTACCATTTCGTCTTCCCTCAGGCCACCGACGCCATGGACTCCAAAGTCGTCTCGATGAAGGGTGCGATCGCCGCCCATGTCCGCGACGGCGACACCGTCGTGATCGAGGGATTCACCCACCTCATCAACTTCGCGGCGGGCCACGAGATCATCCGCCAGCGGCGGAAAGACCTCACCCTCTGCCGGCTGACACCGGACCTCATCTACGACCAGATGATCGCCGCCGGCTGCGCGAAGAAGCTGGTCTTTTCGTGGGCCGGCAACCCTGGCGCGGGGTCGCTTCACGCCTTCCGGCGTGCGGTGGAGAAGGGGACCCCGCCGCTCGAGATCGAGGAGTACAGCCATTTCGGGATGGTGGCACGGATGTCGGCGGGGGCGGCCTCGCTCCCGTTCTGGCCGATGCGGAACTACATGGGCACCGACCTGCCGGTGGTCAATCCGCGAATCAGGACCGTCACCTGTCCCTATACCGGGGAGGAGCTGGCCACGGTACCAGCGCTCAACCCCGACGTCACAATCATCGCCGCCCAGCGCGCCGACCGGCTGGGCAACGCCCAGGTGTGGGGGCTGCTCGGCGTGCAGAAGGAGGCCGCCTTCGCCTCGAAGCGGGTGATCGTGGTGGTGGAGGAGCTGGTGGACGAGTCGGTGATCCGGTCAGATCCCAACCGGACATTGATCCCGGGGATGATCGTGGACGCGGTGGTGGTGGAGCCGTGGGGGTGCCACCCCTCGTACGCCCAGGGCTTCTACGACCGGGACAACGACTTCTACGTGGCATGGGAGGACATATCGCGCGACGCGGCGAAGCTGCAGGCGTATCTCGACGAATGGGTGCACGGCGTGACGGACCGGGCGGCGTACATGGCGAAGCAGCCTGAGCTCAAGCAGCGGCTCACCGCCAAGGCGCAGATGTGTGAGGGAGTCAACTATGGCTTCTGATTACTCCCCGTCCGAGATGATGGCGGCGGTCGCGGCGCGTGAACTCGGCGACCGCGAGGTGGTCTTCGTCGGTATCGGGCTACCGAACCTCGCGTGCAACCTCGCCCGGGCGATCCAGGCGCCGGACCTGGTGCTGATCTACGAGTCGGGGGCGGTGGGGGCGGTGCCGGAGCGGCTGCCGGTCTCCATCGGCGACCCGTCGCTGGTGACCGGCTCGCTCATGGTCTGTTCGATGGCGGACGTGTTCCAGCTCTTCCTGCAGAACGGCAAGATCGAGGTGGGCTTCCTCGGCGGGGCGCAGATCGACCGCTGGGGGAACATCAACACGACAGTGATCGGGAAGTACGACAAGCCCAAGGTGCGGCTCCCCGGTTCCGGCGGCGCGGCCGAGATCGCGGTGCACGCCCAGCGGGTGCTGATCATCAGCCGGCTCAATCCGCGCGCCTTCCCGGCGGAGCTCGATTTCCTGACGAGTCCCGGCCAGCGCTGCAAGGGCAAGACACGGAAGGAACTCGGCATGCCGGGCGCCGGGCCGATCAAGGTGATTACCGATCGCGGCATTCTCGAGAGCGACCCCGAAACCGGCGAGATGATCCTGACCGCCCTGTATCCCGGAAACACCGCCGAGGAGGTGAAGGCGAACGTCGGCTGGCCGCTCCGGGTCCGGGACCATCTCGGTCAGGTGGCCCCGCCGACGGCGCAGGAGATCGACCTCCTGAGACACAAGCTGGACCCGCAGAAGCTGTTTCTGGGGTGAACCTGTGCGGCGGCGGTGCTTCGATGCGCCGCGGATCTTGGAACGAGGAAACGCCCACCTGTGACTGGTGGGCGTTTCCCATTCGTGGGTCGTTCCAGACCCGGTCCGGGTCGCCAACCTCAGAGCGGCCAGTCTCTCAGGATCCGCTCGGTCTCCTCCGAGTGCCCGCTCTCGTCCCGCACCATGTCCTCGAGCTGGACAGCCAGGCCCTTCTCGCCCATCTCGTCAGCTTCCCGGGCTCGCTGGGTGTAGTCCTTGGTCGCGCGCCGCTCGGCCTCCAGCACGGCCTGGAGCATCTCCTTGTTGGTGCGGGCGGCCGGCACCGGTCTCGGCGTGGTCGTCGGCTCCCCA
>JAOUIC010000214.1 GCA_029884275.1 Gemmatimonadota bacterium
AAGATCAGCTGGGCCAGGTCCTCGATCGAATAGATGTCGTGGTGCGGCGGCGGCGAGATCAGCGGGATGCCGGGCACCGCGTGCCGGAGGCGGGCGATGAGCTCCGTCACCTTGTGGCCCGGCAGCTGGCCGCCCTCCCCCGGCTTCGCGCCCTGGACGATCTTGATCTCCAGCTCGTCGGCGTGCACCAGATACTCGGTGGTCACGCCGAACCGCCCCGAGGCGACCTGCTTGATGCGGCTGTCCAGCCGGTCTCCGCCCGCCGGGGCGGCATAGTACGCCGGGTCCTCACCGCCTTCGCCGGAGTTGGAGCGTGCTCCCATCCGGTTCATCGCGATGGACAGCGCCGTGTGGGCTTCGGGCGAGAGGGCTCCCAGCGACATCGCGCTGGACACGAAGCGGCGGATGATCGCTTCGACCGGCTCGACCTGGTCGGCCGGGATCGGCGTCGCGGGCCGCAGATCGAGCAGGTCGCGAAGCGTTGCCGGGCGGCCGGCCTCTGCCCCGGCGACGAACTCCCTGAACCGGGCGTAGCCGGAGTCAGCGTCGGCGTCACACCCGGTGCCGCGGCCGACGGCCCGATGGAGAGCGGTCACGACCGGAGGCGACCAGGCATGCGCCTCACCCTCCTTCCGGAAGCGGATCCGACCGTAGTCCGGGAGCGAGCCGCCATCGCAGTAGGCGCGACGGTGACGGGCCAGAACGTGCTCCGCCAGCTCCGCGAACCCGAGCCCGCCGATGGACGAGTGGGTGCCGCGGAAGCAGCGGTCCACCACGTCCGCTCCCAGTCCGAGGCACTCGAAGAGCTGAGCGCCGCAGTAGGAGGGCAGCACCGAGATCCCCATCTTGGCCATGATCTTCAGGAGGCCCTTCTCCGCCGCGCCCCGGTAGCGTTCCCGCGCCTCGGTCCCCGTGGGACGATCGCTGCGGTCGTGCCGGCGGGCGCGTTCGCGGGCGCGGCCCACCGTAGGAGGGGGATCCTCGGCCTCGGCGAAGATCGCCCCGACCGATTCGAGTGCCAGCCAGGGGTACACCGCCTCGCAGCCGTAGCCGATGAGGGCCGCGAAATGGTGGATGTCCCACGCATCGCCGGTTTCCGCGACCAGGCCCAGGCGCATCCTCAGGCCCCGATCCATCAGGTGGCGGCGCACGGCCCCGAGCGCGAGCAGCATGGGCACCGGCGCCTGGCCGGGGCCGACCGCCCGGTCGGAGAGGACCAGGATGCGGGTGCCGCCGCGGGCAGCCTCCTCCGCCTCCCTGGCTAGCCGGGTGAGAGCCCGCTCGAGGCCCGGACTCCCTTCCGCCACCGGCCAGAGCGTACTCAGCGTGGCGCAAGGGAATCCGGGGACGGCGCGGAGCGCCGCCATCTCCCCCGGCAGCAGGACCGGATGATCCACCCGCAGCACCTCGGCCAGTTCCGGGTGCTCGACCAGCAGGGAGCCGTGCCGGCCCAGATGGACGCGCAGGGACATCACCACCGATTCGCGGAGCGAGTCGATCGGTGGGTTGGTGACCTGAGCGAAGCGCTGGCGCAGGAAGGCATAGACCGGCGGCTCCGTCCCGAGCGGGGGAATCGGCGCGTCGTCGCCCATGCTCCAGACCGGATCCTGGCCGGCGCCGCCCATCGGCTCGAGCACGAACCGGATGTCCTCCTGGCCGTACCCGAACGCGGTCTGGTAGCTGACCCGTTCGGGGGCGGAAACCGATTGGGATCGGTGACCCTGGTCGGCACGGAGGACCTGCATGTGATCACGACACCACTCGCCGTAGGGTTGCCGGGAGGCGACGCGACGCTTGACGTCCATGTTGCGGAGCACCCTCCCGCCGGCGAGGTCCACCGCGATGAACTCGCAGGGGCCGAGTCGGCCGCTCTCGACGATCTCGCGGGGGTCGAGGTCCACCAGGCCGACCTCCGACCCCGCTACTACCAGCTGGTCCTGCGTCACGAGGTAGCGGCAGGGGCGGAGACCATTCCGGTCGGTCGCGGCGCCGACCACCAGCCCATCGCTGAAGGCGAGGGCGGCCGGGCCATCCCACGGCTCGGTGAGGTGGGCGTGGAAGCGGTAGAAGTCGCGGATGGCCGGCTCCACGTCGGGATACTGCTCCCACGCCTGCGGGACCAGCATCATGATCGTGTGCAGCGGGTCGCGACCGGACCGGACCAGCAGTTCGAGGGTGTTGTCGAGCCCGGCGGAGTCGCTCCCCCCGGCCCAGATCACCGGCAGCAGGCGGTTGACGTCCGGGCCCCAGATGGGCGAGACGAGGTCGCCCTCGCGCGCCGCCATGGCGTTGCGGTTGCCCCAGAGGGTGTTGATCTCGCCGTTGTGGGCCAGGAGCCGGAAGGGCTGAGCCAGCGCCCAGCTGGGGAGGGTGTTGGTCGAGTAGCGCTGATGGAAGACGGCGAACGCGCTCTCAAATTCCGGATAGCGCAGGTCGCGGAAGAAGACTGGCAGCTGGGTCCCGGTGAGCAGCGCCTTGTAGACGATCGTGCGGCACGACAGCGAGCAGACGAAGAAGCCGCCGAGCCCCAGCCGTTCCGCCTCGCGCTCCATCTGGCGCCGCGCCAGGTAGAGCGCCCGTTCCCACCGCTCCCCGTCGTGGCCCTCACCCGCAGGGGGGCCGACATACACCTGCCTGACCGCGGGGCAGCTGGCCCGCGCGAGCGGGCCAAGCGCGGATGGCTCAACCGGCACCTCGCGCCAGCCGTAGACCGGGAGCCCCCCGAGGCGGAGGGTGTCCTCGACCAGCGTCACCGCGGCGGCGAGCCCGGCCGCCTCCGCTGGGAGGAACAGCATGCCCACCGCGAACGGATGGCCGGGGGTGAGGCCGGCACCGATCCGCCACGACTCCCGATGCAGCAGGCGGAGCGGAATCTGGGTGAGGAGACCGGCGCCGTCGCCCGAATTGTCGGTCGAGGCCGCGCCCCGATGGGCCACCCTCGCCACGGCGGTGAGCGCCTTGCGCACGATGTCGTGGGAGCGCTCCCCGCTGGCCCGGGCGACGAAGCCTGTGCCGCAGGCGTCGTGCTCGCGGTGGGTGTCGGGGGCCGGCAGGCGGCGGTGCGGGTCAGGCTGGCTCATCAGCGGCTCCATCCAAGACAAACGAAACGGCCCGCTCCTGTGAGATGCGGGCCGTGGGAGTGACTCTGGCGTTGCCGCGTGTCACTACCCCAGCCCGCTCTCGAGGGAGAGGGCCGGGATGGCGTTCAGCGCGAGCGGCAGGGTCAGGGACAACATCGGGTTGAATAAGTATCCATTCGGCCGATTATCCTGTCAACTCGGCCCCGGCCGGGGTTGCGGCCGACCGACCCGTCTTGACAGCTGCCAGGGTGCGGCCGTAGTGTACCTGTTCCGGTGCTGCGGAACCCGCCGCGCACCCGAACCTGTTTCCGGATACCCGATGCTGACTGCGCCGCTGTTCCTGCTCGTCCTTATTAGCCTCGTGCTCGGCCTTCTGGTGGCCGGACGCGGGGATCGCAGCGTGTACGGGCGGAGCAGCTAGACAGCAGTATCTCAGCCCCCATCGCCGCGGACCCCAGGACGGTCCGCGGCGATTTTGTTTTTGCACCCCGAGATTGGAGGACGACGTACCGCGTATGCCCAGGAATGTGATCATCTTCGACACCACGCTGCGGGATGGCGAGCAGGCACCCGGCAACACCATGACACCGGAGGAGAAGCTGCGTCTCGCCCGGCAGCTCGAGGCGCTCGGCGTGGATGTCGTCGAGGCGGGCTTCCCCGCGGCGAGCGCGGGGGACTTCCGAAGCGTGACCGAGATCGCGCGCGAAGTGCGGGGACCGGTGATTGCCGCCCTGGCCCGCTGCCACGAGCAGGACATCGATCTCGCGGGCGAAGCACTCCGGGGCGCGGCGCGCGGGCGGCTGCACATCTTCATCTCCACCAGCGACCTGCACCTCGAACACAAGCTGCGCCTCAGCCGCGCGGAGGCGCTGGAGCTGGCCCGGCGGGCGGTTCGCCAGGCCCGGCGCTACACCGACGACGTGGAGTTCTCGGCGGAGGACGCCAGCCGGACCGATCTCGACTTCCTCTCGGACATCGTCGCGCTGGCCATCGCCGAGGGCGCGACCACGATCAACCTGCCGGATACGGTTGGCTACGCCATGCCGGCGGAATACGGCGAAATGTTCCGGACCCTGATCCAGCGGGTGCCCGGGGCCGACCGGGTGGTCTGGAGCGCGCACTGCCACGACGACCTGGGGCTCGCCGTCGCCAACAGCCTGGCCGCGATCGAGGCGGGTGTGGGGCAGGTCGAGTGCACTGTGAATGGGATTGGCGAGCGCGCGGGGAACGCGGCGCTCGAGGAGATCGTGATGGCCAGCCACGTCCGTCCCCAGCACGCGCAGTTCCGCACGCGCGTGAACACCGAGGAGATCTACCGGACGAGCCAGCTGCTGG
>JAOUIC010000215.1 GCA_029884275.1 Gemmatimonadota bacterium
TCCGCCGGGCGAGCCCCGTGAGACCGGCGTTTCCCTGTCCCTCCCCCTGCCACACCCGGTAGAACAGACTCTGCACTTCAAAGGGCGTGGTCTGGCCGAGCTGCTCGAGAATCTCCAGCAGCTGGGTCAGGACCCGGCATTCGCCCTCGGTGGCGTCGGGGCGGAGGGCGCGGGCCTGGCGTGCCAGTGCGCGCCGCACGACCGCCTGCACCCCGCTGCCGTTGTCGAGCTGGCCGAGTTCCTCGGGGGACAGCAGATGGGGAAGGGCGCGGCGCCGAAGCCGGGCAGCCACGGCGGAGCGCTGGCGTTCCGGGAGGTCTCCGAGCCCGAGGTGTGTGCCTGAGGACCCATCAGGAGCCCGCACATCCGCGCGGAAGCCGAGATCCTCCGATTCCATAGCGACGCTGTATGCGATCCGGCGTCCGGTGCGACGATCGATCAGGGTCAGGGCGGCATCCGGCCCCTCGATCTCCCAGGCTTCGCTGGAGGCCGCCTCCGGCGCGAGCAGCCGGGCGGCGGCCAGCCCCGCGGCGAGGCGGGCCTCCCTCCCGCCAGCGGGCCTTGCCAGGCGGAGATAGATGTCCCGCCCCGTGCCAACGCGGGGATCGTTGCTCACCGCCTGCTCGAGCTCCCCGAGCAGCGTCGACTCGATCGCCGGTGCCTCGCTCCCCACCCGTGCGACCACCCACGCGGCGTAACGCAACACCTGCATCACCTCGATCCCGCCAAGGTCGTCGTGGAACCAGGCGCACGAGGTCAGGCTCCGGAGCGCGCCTCGCTCCAGCTCGAGCAGCTCCCGCGCGCGGATCCGCGCCTGCCCATCCAGCCCGGGCCGGGCCGCGTCATCGGCGTACGCGCGGGCCACCGCCGTGCCCGCCCCGATGGCCCGCCCGTAGTCCGCCAGCGCCTGCCCCGGGTCGCGGAACAGCCCGGCGGCCTCCCGGTCGAAGATGGCGTGGCACGCTCGGGCGAGTCCGGCGAGGGCCCGGCGCAGCGGAGTCCGCCAGGCCTGGTTCCACGGCCGCTCGGGGGCGATGCGGCAGCCGCAGTCGGAACGCCAGCGCTCCACGCCGTGGGTGCAGCTCCACGACGAGGGGGCGAGCAGCGTGACCTCGTGATGGGCTCCGCGGCGCTCGAGGAAGGAGCCGAAGTTGTCCAGCCGGGCGCCGGGGTCCGTGCGCAGACTCTCGATCACCCGCGCAAGCGCCATCTCCGCGAAGGCGTGGTGGTGGCCGTACGTCTCACCGTCGGTGGCGATGGTGACAAGCTCGGGAGGAACGCTTCCCGCGCCGCGCGCCACCAGCCGCGCGAGCCACGCGGTGGCGTCCCGCACCAGAGGGCCGAAGGCGACGTCATGGCTGACTGCCCCATCGTAGACGAAGAGGGCGATGCTCCTGCCGCTCGAGGTCTGGACCCGGCCCGGAAGGCCGGCCGGCGGGGGGGAGGTGACCTGGTGGGGAGCCACGACGGTGAACCGGACACCCGCCGCGCTGAGCACGTCGAGCGTCTCCTCGTCCACCGCGGTCTCCGGGAGCCACATCCCCCCGGCAGGCCGGCCGAAGCGGCGCTCGAAATCGAGCAACCCCCAGCGGACCTCGGTTTCCTTTTCGCGCCGCGAGCAGAGCGGCAGGATGAGGTGGTGATAGGGCATGGCCAGCGCGTTGCCGTGGCCCAGGCGCGTCGCGCTGGCGCGGTCGGCAGAGAGGATGGCGGCGTAGGTGTCGGGGGCCGCCTCCTCCAACCACTCGAGCAGGGTCGGGCCGAAGTTGAAGCTGGTCCATTCGTAGAGGTTGACCAGCCGCGCGATCCGCCCCGTGGGGCCTGGAATGCGCGCCGCCGCGACCGCGCGATAGCAGTCCTGCTCGATCCGCTCGTTCCAGTCGTGATAGGGCCGGGCGGTGGGCTCGGCCTCGACCTCTTCCAGCCAGGGATCTTCCCGGGGGGGCTGGTAGTAGTGGCCGTGGATGATGATGGAGCGCATGGAACCGGGAGTGCCGTCGGGTGGGCTCAGCGCGCCGCGCGGACCATGTCGAGCACATGCGGGAACACGTGGTCCCGGCGCCACAACTCCGCGGCGCGGTCCTGCGCCGTGGCCAGTTGGGGCGACCCGGGTTCCAGCGCGGCGAGCAGGAACTCGGCATCGGCGCAATGCTCGGTGAAGCGCTTGATGGCGTAGTCGGTGACGGCGCCGGTCGAGATGATGAACTGCCAGTCGGAGCCCATCGCCAGCAGCATCTCCCGCGCGGCCTGCGCCAGCACCGGGCGCAGCCCCTCGACCTGCATCGCCCCGGGCGCCTTGGCCCAGAAGTCATTCTCGATGGCCCAGAGACGGGGCCAGGTCCACGCCGTCTCCCGGTTGAGCCACATGCTGAAGTCGCCGTTGGCCCCCCATGACCCCTGGGAGAGATGCAGCCCGCGTGCCTCGGGGACGTGCGCGAGGTGCTCGCTGGCGGTACGGGCTCGCACGGCAGGCACGTCGCGGAGCGCTCGGAACACCTGCCCCAGGAAATCCACGCCTTCGAACCACCAGTGGCCGAACAGCTCGGTGTCGAAGGGGACGGCGACGAGGTTCCCTCCCGGTGTCGCCTGCTGTTCGCCGGCGATGCGGCCGAGGAGCGAGGCGAAGTGCCGCGCATGCCCCGCGGCCCGTTCGCGGGCCCGCTCGGGGTCGTAGGGTTGCTTGGCGCCCAGGTCGGAGCCGGGGGCGCTCACGCGCCAGTACTTGAGGCCGCCGGGCCAGCGGATCTTGTGGAATTCGAGGTACCACTCGTCGCCCGGATACCCCTCCTGCCGGCTCCATACCTGGCGGGAGGCGACCGGGTCACGGATCAGGGCACTGACCCCGGTCGGTCCCCATTCTCCGGCGACCCGGTAGGCGTGGTAGGGGGAATTCGTGGCGGGGACGGCGCGTGCCGCGGCGCCGGCCGCGCCGGGGAGGCGATGGGCGACTGCCGCCTCGAGTTCCGGGCGCCATTCGCCCCAGTCGGCCCCGTACAGGCCGAACGCCGCCCCCGCCTGGGCCAGGTGGCTGTCCACGAAGAAGTAGCGGTATCCGGCTTCCTCCACGTGTTCCTCGATGCCGGCCCGGGTGCCGCGGCCGGGCGCCTCGGGCAGCGGCGCCCACGGCCCGCGGGGCCGGTACGCGCATTCCGGCAGCCAGAGCCCTTCGGGGTCGCGTCCGAAGATCCGCCGATGCTCGGCGCGGCCCAGCTTGAGCTGGAGCCGGATACTCTCGTCGCGCGACAAGAGCGGCAGGAAGCCGTGGGTGGCGCCGCACGAGATCAGCTCGAGCCGGCCCCGCTCCTCCATCCGGCGGAAGGCGCCGGCCAGGTCGCCGTCAAGGCGGCGGAACAGGTCGCGGAGGCCGGTGAGGTGCTGCTCCCAGTAGCGGGCCAGGGGCAGCAGATGGCTGTCGCCGGTCTGTTCGAGCGCCGCGGGCGCCTCGGCGCAGGTTTCCATCCGCTGGGCGAAATACGCCTCGAGTTCGGTGGCGAAATCTGGGCTCTGGAGCTGGTTGGCGAGGATCGGGGTGATGCCGATCGTCACCGGTGCCGCGACTCCGTCCGCCTCGAGCCCCTCGAGTTCCTTGAGGAGGGGAAGGTAGGTGTCGAGCGCCGCCTCGCAGATCCAGTCGCTGCCGTGAGGCCACCGGCCATGATTGAGGACGTAGGGCAGGTGGCTGTGCAGGGCGAGGACGAAATCCATCGGCGGGGTCACGTGAGCGGGGGCAGGCCGCGGATGCGGCGGTAGACTGCGAGATACCTCTCGGCCGAGCGCGCCCAGCTGAAATCCCTCTCCATGGCGTTCCGCATGATCGCCTCCCACGACGGCGTGTGGTGGTAGCGGTCCATCACGTGGCGCGCCACCCGGAGCAGGTCCTCCGAGCTGTACTCGTCGAACAGGAATCCGGTGACACCGTCCTCGATGGTGTCGGCCAGTCCGCCGACCCGGCGGGCGAGCGGGATGGCGCCATACCGCTCGGCGCGGAGCTGGGCCAGCCCGCAGGGCTCGTAGAGGGACGGCATCAGGTAGATGTCGGCCCCCGCCATCAGGCGGTGCTCCAGCCGCTCGGAGAAGCCAAGGTGGACGCTGATGCGATCCGGCCAGCGGCTCTGGTACATCTTGAGCATCTGCTCGTAGCGGCTCTCCCCGGTGCCGAGGAAGATGAACTGCGCCTCGAGCATGAAGAGGGTGTAGTCGCCGGTGATCAGCTCCAGCCCCTTCTGATGGGTGAGCCGCGCGGTCATGGCGAAGAGCGGGATGCGCCGCCGCTGCGGCAGGCCAAAGCTCCGCTGCAGCGCGGCCTTGCATCGGTCCTTGCCGCTCAGGTCCGCGGTCGAGTAGCGCGCGGTGATGTGCTGGTCGGTGGCGGGATTCCACTCGCTCATGTCGATCCCGTTCACGATCCCG
>JAOUIC010000216.1 GCA_029884275.1 Gemmatimonadota bacterium
ATCGATCCGCTCCCCTCGGCCGAGGGGTCGGCCCACTGCGAGGGAGGAATCGCGGTGGGCCAGCGCGGTCGACGGGGGCGGGCCCGGCTGCAGGAGGGAAACCTGGCCGGGCGGCTCGCCGGGCCGCGCGAGGCAGGCGCGAACCCCCTGCCCTCCGACCGCGAGCCCCAGCAGCAGGAGCACGGCACGCCGCTCGGGTGGCATGGGCCAAACATGGGACCGTCCGGAGGACTCGGCCCACCCGTCCGACGCGGACGGGTTCAGCGCGACGCGGAGTGCCGCCGGACGAGGGCCATGCCGACGTCGCCGACGACCTGAAGGCTCGAGGCACTCACCTTGTCGAGGGTGTCCTGAGGGGTGTGCCACCACGCATTGCGTGGGCCGTAGTCGAAGTCCACCACGTCAATCGCGCGGATACCCACCTTCTGGAGTTCGACGTGATCGTCGATGAGGGTGGGGCCCGATCCGGGGGCGTTCACCCAGACCCCGCCGTGGCCGATCTCCTCGGCGACACGCCAGACC
Source organism: Gemmatimonadota bacterium (assembly GCA_029884275.1). Lineage (GTDB taxonomy): Bacteria > Gemmatimonadota > Gemmatimonadetes > Gemmatimonadales > GWC2-71-9 > JADJOM01. Next base: position 523 of record JAOUIC010000216.1, read on the forward strand.
AGTTCCACGACCTCCGGCGCGCCGAGCACCGACTGCCCTTCCGGGAGCAGCCGCAGGTCGCTGTCGCCCACCAGGTCGAACAGCACCGCGTAGAGCGGGCGCGGCCCGGGTGGGAGGTGGGTGGCGAAGTAGCGCGACCCGATCAGCACGTCCCGGGGCGCCCGCTGGAAGTCGCCATAGTCCTCGCCGTCGACGAAGAGCAGGTCCACCCCGACCCCCGGAGGCCGGACCCGCAGGGCATCGGCCATGCCGAGCAGGACGGCCACGCCGGAGGCGCCGTCATTGGCGCCCGGCACCGGCGTCGGCGCGCCGGTCCACGAAGGGTTGTCGGAGACCGGTCGTGTGTCCCAGTGAGCCAGGAACAGGATGCGCTCCGTGGCCTCGGGGCGGAACCGCGCCAGGATGTTCTGGAGCGGCAGCGAGTCGCCCGTGCCGGTGACGTGGGTCCAGGCCTGGACGATCACCGTGTCGGCTCGCTGGCGGACCAGGGAATCGATCCAGGCCGCAGTAGCCGCGTGGGCCGGCGACCCCGGAATCCGGTAACCGAACGCCACCTGCCGCTCGAGGTAACCGAACGCGGTCGCACCATCGAACTCGCGCGTGGTCTGCCCCATGCCGGTGCAGGCGACCGCCAGGGGAAGCACGAGTGCCACACCCCAGCCGACCGCGGCGGGAGCGGGACGCCGCGGCGGGCGTCGCCCGGAGCCGAGCCGATCAGCGGTAGTCGCCGACATAGAGAGAGAGCTGGAAGCTTGCTGAGATGATGATCTGGGAGAATTTGCGGTCAAGGTGCTTCGCCTCGATGAGCGAATAGCTGAACTGCAGGCCACCGGTCAGAATCTTCGCGAGGTCGGTATCGAGCGTGGCCCGCGCCTCCTTCCGGCGGTTGTCGGAGACGGTCTCGCATGTGGATTCCCCGGCGCGCTCCAGGCAGGACACACCCTTCGAGAGGACGCCGGTCAGCTGGGTCCGCACGCCCCGGCGGGTGCTGCCGAAGATAGCGGGGGACTGGAACGAGTAGTTCCAGCCGGTGGTGAAATCGTTCTGATCGGTCCGGGTCAGGTTGCCGTTGGCGGTGTTCTCCTGGTCCAGCATCGAGTAGGAGAACACAAACGCCATCCCGTTTCGCAGCGTCACCTGCGCGTCCGGCACCAGACTCGAGGAGTTGTTGAGAGTCTCGGCCGAAGCGCCATTGGCGCTCGGGAGGATCGTGCTCCCCTTGACGGTCCGGAAGCTGGTGCCGAGTCCGAAGGTCGAGATCGGCAGGCCACGGACGGTGCGGGTCAGCCGGACATTACCCTTCGGCCACTCGCGCTGGAAGCTCTCGGACGCGAGGAAGTCGCCGGGGACGCGCTGGAAGCGGGTGGTGCGGATCCGGCCGTAGGCGATCGCGAGGCTGAAACCGAGCGGGAGGTCGGCCCCGGTCGCGAAGTTGGTGTTGTGGCTCTCCGCGGCGCTGACGGCCGAATCGCCTCCCTGGGCCAGAAAGTTGTCGAGGCCGCCGAGCCCGAGCTGAAACCCGAGGCTCGGGTCGAACGCGGCTGGGTCGTAGGTGGCGCTGCGCGTCAGGCGGTCGGCGATGTCAAAGGGACGCAGGCGTCGGGTGGCGCGCGCGACGCCGCTGGAATCGCCCAGTGCCCGGGCGATCAGGCGGGGCAGGTCGAGCGACGCTCCCAGTTCGTGAAACCGCGAGCTGGCGAGGGTCTGGGGCAGGACGAACGCCCCCGCCGTGTCGCCCTCCACCTGGATGGGCTGCCGGCTGGTGAGATTCCGGGCCAGCCCGAACCCACTGCCGGTGGAATAGCGGGGCCTGAGCCAGGACGTCAGCCGTGGCGTCAGATTGAGGGTGGTCGTGAGCTGCCGGTCCCGCTCCACACCCACATCCATGCCCAGAAATTCCTTGCGGGATTCCCCCGCAACCCGGCCGATGGTGGTCGAGTCGGCGTATTCCCTGAGGTCGCGGGTGCTCGACAGATCCCCGGAGAGCTGGAGCATGCCGACCGGCTGGAAGGTGACCCCAGCGCTGTTGCGCCAGAGGTGGGAGAGTGAGAGCAGGGGCCTCAGCAGGGTGTCACCCGGCTGCTCGATGGGCAGCTGAAAGGCGCGGAGTTCGCCTTCGGCCCTGGTGAGGCCGCTGCTGAGCCGCACGCTGGTGGGCGCGAAGTTCAGGAACGAACGCCGCAGCCCGTTGCCTCCATCGGTGTTGCGGAGGAAGCCCGGCAGCTTGTCCACCAGGCCGTTGAGATCGAGGGCGAAGCCCTTGCGGCCGCCCTGCAGGCTGTAGGTCGCATTCAGGGCATAGGCGCTGTTCCGCGCGTCGGAGAGTTCCGACACGTTCCGCCCTTCGCTGAAGTTGGCGCTCAGGGCGACCGGATCCACCAGTCCGCGCATCAGCCAGGAGGAGGAGCGCTTTGACCGGCGGAGCGCCATCCCGTAGCTGAGCGTCCAGCTCTCTGGCTTGCGCAGGTCTTTGAGGTCTCTCGCGTCGATGTCGGTGCCGGTCAGCAGCAGCGGATCGACGTTGGTGCGGCTGAAGCTCACGTTGACCGGCAGGACGATACCGAGGGAGGCCGGCAGGAACTGGTGCAGCTGGATTCCGGTGCCGGCCTGGATGGCGCCGGTGGTGCGGTAGCTTGGCGTGCCACCGAGCTGCTGGAAGTAGCCATCCTGCCGCACGAAGCCGATGGAGAGGTCCAGCGCCTCGGCGGCCATCCTTGCATCCGCGGCGAAGGCGGTGCCCACCCGCGAGATCGGATCGAGGAGACGCAGGTCGTCGATCCAGACTTCGGCGCTGTCGGTAGGGTCGCTGGCGTTGCGGCGGTAGATACCGGCGGCGAGTTCCTGGATCTCGGCCAGGTTGGGCGGATTCACCGCCGGATCCAGGATGTGCACCATGTAGGGGCCGTTGCAGAGCACGTACGCGATGGACACCGTGTCGCCCCCGCAGGCGACGCGTACCGCGCTGTCGGCCGGCAGGCCGGAGAGTCGCCGTTGCTCGATGGCGGCACGCATGTCGGCCCATTCCTTGAGATCAACCACCATCTCCGGCAGCCACGTGGTAGTCGAGGCCCGGGCGGAGTACTGGTAGAAGTTGCTGGCGTCGCTGCCCACCCGGATGTAGGCCTCGAAATCCCCGTTGTCCCACCCCGGGCCGCGACCCCGCGCCCAGGCCCGGAGTTCACGATACCGGAGCAGGTTCTGCGGCCCGCTGGGGAAGCGGTAATAGGCCTCGGCGCGCTGCCCGACGGCGAGGCGGGTCCCGAGGACCCGCAGTGACCGCTCGTTGACCTGGGTGCCGAACTCACCGCGTCCGCCGCCTTTGCTGTCGGTCCCGCCGGCGACGCCGGGCGGTGAGGTGTAGCCGAGTTCGGTGTTCTCGGTCGAGATCGAGGAGGCCACCACCTCGCCCTGCGGCGCGCCGGTCGCCCCGGCGAGGCTCGAAACGGGGCTGTCCGACCGTCGGAACCACGGCGCCCCGAGGAACCGCATCCGCGCCAGGGCGAAGAAGCTCCGGAGGTCGGGCCCGCCGGCGTCAGGCTCCCCGACGACCGTCATCCGCAGCTGCTTGACCAGCCGGACATTCGGCGTGCCGACGAGGACCTGCGGTGTTCGGAGCGGCAGCCGGTAGAGCCGCCACTCGCTGCCGTCGGCGGACACCACCCCGGCGCGGGTGTAATACTGGGAGCTTCGAAGGTCCACCACCCAACGCAGCAGGTTTTCGGCGCTGCCGGTGGCGTTGAGCTGGTTGTCGGCATCGAGATCTTCGGTGCTGAGGAACCCGTTGCCGTTGGTGCAGCGGGCGCCCAGGTCGCCCCACGGGTATACCAGGACGGTGGTGGACAGCTGGACCTTGCAGAGC
>JAOUIC010000217.1 GCA_029884275.1 Gemmatimonadota bacterium
GCCGTAAGTCAGGTGATCGAGGGGAGGATTCCCGCGGTGAGGTCCCGGAGCAGGGCGGCGACCTCCTCGGCCCGTTCGACCGGCGCAGCGTGCCCGGCGCCCTCCAGTCTGACCAGCCGGGAATGGGGAAGCCGGCGTCGCATCTCGATCGAGCGGCGGGGGGCAACCACATGGTCGGCCGCCCCGGTCACGATGAGCGTCGGTATCGTGATCTCGCCGAGGCGGTCGAGGAGGTGGTCCCTGCCGGCGACCGCGCGCAAGGCCTGCACCAGCGCGCGCGGTTCCATGGCGGCCACGGTCTCCGCCCAGCGCCGGAAATCCGCCGGGTTGCTGCGGTGATAGGCGGGGCTGAAGGCGGCCCGGCCCGCCGCGCGCGGCAGGAAGTGGGGCGGCCCGACCCGCTCGATCAGGCTGGCCAGCGCCGCAATCTCGACCCGGCGAACCGGCGCCTCGCGGGCAGCGCTGGTGCAGATGAGCCCGAGCTGCGCCACCCGGCCGGGATAGCGGAGCGCGAAGTCGACCGCCGCCATGCCGCCCATGCTGAACCCGATCAGCGCGACCTGATTGTGGCCGAAGTGGTCGACGATGGCGAGGAGGTCATCGGAGACGTCGGCGATCCGCCAGGGGCGATCTGGCACCGTGCTCTGCCCATGAGCTCGCAGGTCGGGCACCAGGACCCGGTGGTCCAGGGCAAGATTCGCGGCCAGGGTGGTGAACATCCCCGCGTCGCACCACATGCCATGGGCGAGCAGAATCGGCGGGCCCCCGCCCCAGCACTCGACCCGGAGCCGGACGTCCCCATGCTGGACCCACTGCTCGGCGCACACCGCGGCGGAACGACGTGAATTCCGTTTCAGGGGAAGCCCCCGAGTCCCCGCAGGTCGGCCGGGGTGTCGATGTCGGGATTCTCTCCGTCGCATGGGAGTTCGTCGATGGCCACACCGTGACGCTCGAGCGCGTCGCCAAGGCCGGTGTCACCGACCAGGTCGTCCGCCAGCCGCCAGACCGCGCGATCCAGGAGAACCGGATGACCCGGCGACTCGGGGGCGCCGGCGTAGCGGGGCCGGACGCTTCGACCGGTGGCCTGCCAATGAAGGACGAGCCCCGTGACCACCTCGGCTCGGACGAACGGCTGGTCGGCCAGGAACACCAGCGCCGCGGGCGCCCCGGACTGCTCCAGCGCGGCGAGGCCGAGGCGGAGCGAACTGGAGAGCCCCCGGGCCGGGTCGGGGTTGGGGACCAGGTCCATCCCCAGGGTGTCGAGGTGCCATGCGAGCTTGGTCGCGCCCGAGGGGACGACCGCGACCGCTCCCCGGAGGATGCCGCCGGCGATCGCCTCGGCGATGGCCGTGGCGGCGTGGGTGACGAGGGGCCGGCCGGCGAGGGGGTAAAGGAGCTTGTCGCCGCCGAATCGGCGACTCGACCCCGCCGCGAGGAGGAGTGCGCGTACCGCGGAGTCGGGCACCTGCCGGGGCGCTGGGGTCATTCCACGGATGTCGGATTCGGGAGAATCGGCTCGCGACTGAACTTGACCGGGATCGCCATGGTCCACTAGCGTTCCCTCGAGGCACCGCCCTGTGGAGCGGGCCTTTTTCTTGGGGTGTAGCTCAACTGGCAGAGCGCCCGGCTGTTAACCGGGAGGTTGCAGGTTCGATTCCTGCCGCCCCAGTAGGGGCAGCATGCATGCTGCCCCTACGTGGGGCGGCAGCCCGCTGGGCCACGTCGAGAGCCCCGTTCACGCCAGCAGCTCATACGCCGGCAGCGTCAGAAAGTCGACCGGCGGCTCCTGCCGCACCACGCGATCGAGCAACGCCGCCGCTTCATCGAGCCGGGTCAGGCCACCTCGCGAACGGAGCGCATTCGCTTCCTCCTCCAGCAACTCGCGGTACCGCGCCAGGTGCAGCGGCTCGCCATCCTCCAGGCGGACCCCGTGGCGGAGCCACTGGTTCAGCTGCATGCGGGAGATCTCGGCGGTTGCCGAGTCCTCCATGAGGTTGTCGATTCCAACGGCCCCACGACCCTCCAGCCAGTTGTCGAGGTATTCGAGCGCCACCCTGATGTTGCTGCGGACCCCGCCGATGGTCACGGCCCCGGCGGGAATCCTGGTGTCGAGCAGCTGGTGGGCGGTGACGTTCATAGCCTCCCGGCGGCGGTGTTTCTGGTGCGGCCGGTTACCAAGGGCTGCGTCGAACACCGCGCGGGCGACCGGAACGAGGTCGGGATGGGCGACCCATGAACCATCGAACCCGTCGGCGGCTTCCCGCTGCTTGTCCTCCTGCACCTTTGCGAGCGCGATGGCGTTGGCCTCCTGGTCCCGCCGGGAAGGAATGAAGGCGGCCATGCCGCCGATGGCATGCGCTCCACGCCGGTGGCAGGTTGTCACCAGGAGTTCAGTGTAGGCCCGCATGAAGGGCACCGTCATCACGACCTGCCGCCGGTCGGGGAGGATGAACTCCGGCCGGTGCCCGAAGTTCTTGAGCAGGGAGAAGATGTAGTCCCATCGGCCGGCGTTGAGCCCGGCGGCGTGCTCGCGCAGTTCGTGGAGGATCTCCTCCATTTCGAACGCGGCCAGCACCGTCTCGATGAGGACGGTGGCCCGAATGGTTCCCCGTGGCAGCCCCAGCGCCTCCTGGGCATGGAGGAAGACGTCGTTCCACAGCCGAGCCTCGAGGTGGTTCTCCAGCTTGGGGAGGTAGAAGTAGGGGCCGCTTCCGCGGCGCAGCAGTTCCTTCGCGTTGTGATAGAAATAGAGGCCGAAATCGAACAGGCTGGCCGACACCGGCGCTCCGTGCAGCGCGACGTGGCGCTCGGTGAGATGCCAACCCCGCGGCCGCACCACGAGGGTCGCGGTCACCGGGTTGAGCGCGTAGGCCCTGTTGTCCGGGGCGGTGTAGGCCAGCGTCCGCCGGACCGCGTCCTGGCAGTTTGCCTGTCCGTCGATCACCTCATCCCAGGTCGGCGAGAGCGCATCCTCGAAGTCCGCCATGAACACGCTCGCTCCCGAGTTCAGGGCGTTGATCATCATCTTGGGCTCGACCGGCCCGGTGATTTCGACCCGGCGGTCGTCGAGGTCGGGGGGAGCGGGGGCCACCTGCCACGCCGACCGGCGGACCTCGATTGTCTCGGGCAGAAAGTCCGGAAGCTCACCGTGCCGGAAGCGTTCCCGGCGGATTCCGCGCGCGGCCAGCAGTTGCCGCCTCCGTGCTTCAAAGGCAGCCTGCAGGGTCACGAGAAATTCGCAGGCGCCGGGGGTGAGGACGCGGTCCAGCTCCGGCAGCCGTGGTCCGAGGATAGCGAGGGAGTGGCGGTTCACGATGGGGTCCGGTGGCGGTACGCCGTACGGAGGGTAAAATAAGGGGACCGGGCGCCCGATGCTGCGTTGAGTCGACCTCGCCGCCCGCATGACCTAGACTGCAGGTGGCTCGATGCCCGGTGGCAGCGAGTCCAGGATCCGGACCAGGGCAGGGGGTCCGGCCAACCACCACAGGCCACCCGGATACTCCGGCATGCGGATCGCCATCTTTTCGGAAGTCTACTGGCCCATGGTGAGCGGGGTGGGTGTGACCCTCGTCCGGCTGGTGGATGCCCTGGCGAGGTTGGGACACGAGCTTCGGGTGTATTCGGCCACCTATGCGCTGCCGCCAGGCGAGCCTGAGCGTCCCGAGGCGCATCGCTCGCCAGGCGTCCCGCTCTTCCTCTATCCGGATGTGCATTGGGCGTTCCCCCGCCGGCGAGCCATCACGGAGGATCTCCGACGTTTCGAGCCGGATGTGGTGCACGTCGCCACGGAATTCTCGATGGGGCTCGCGGGCATGAAGGCGGCCCGCGAGCTGGGCCTGCCGGTCGTGGCCTCGGCCCATACCGATTATCAGAAGTACGCCAATCGGTATCGGGTGGAGTGGGTGGTGCAGATGGGCTGGATGTACCTGCGCTGGTTTTACGGGCACTCCCACCGTGTGCTGGTGCCGAGCAGCTTCTTCGAGCGGGTGCTGAACGGCCGCGGCATCCACCACACGGCGATCTGGACGCGGGGCGTGGACACGTCCGTCTTCTCGCCGGCCCATCGCTCCGCCTCCTGGCGCGCGCGGTTCGGGGTTGGCCCCGATGACATGTTGGTGACGTACGTGGGGCGCCTGGCTCGGGAGAAGGACCTGATCAGACTGCTCGAGGCCTGGGCCGGGCTCCCAGGCCGGCCTGCAAACGCTCAACTGGTGCTGGTCGGGCAGGGCCCGCTTGAGGCGGAGATCCGGCGGCGAGGGCTTCCGGGGGTTCACCTCGGCGGGCTGCTGACCGGTCAGGCGCTGAGCGAGGCCTATGCCAGCGCCGACCTGTTCGTCTTCCCATCCACCACCGAGACCTTCGGCAA